>CAVKUD010000096.1:0-10872 GCA_963659315.1 Senegalimassilia sp.
GTTTTATATAAAATTGCATTGACCATTTTCTCCGGATTATTTTCAATTACTATATCCGTCACATAGTGGAGTCCCGTTGCATGTCTGAAATCAGATATGTTAAAATCAAGTATAATATCATGACTTTTTCGATTATGTGTAAAAACGAAATGATATTTTGTGTGCTTCAATTTTACAAAATTATTCGCACTCTCATAAATTATATCCATATATCTCCCATAATAAACAAAAGCCCTACAGAAGAATCTGTAAGGCTATGTCCTCATTAGTAATTACAACTTTCTTTCGCCGAAGCTAAGATGGATTATGGTAAGTTGCCACCTTTCGCAAACCTCCACAGTCACCGCCTTCCATCACGGGTTCTGTTTCATGGGCAATGAATGCATTTTATGAGTATGCTTCTCAGAAGGTCTCCCTTCATTTATTATATTACCTTGTAGTATCAGGGTTGTCAATATCCTTTATTTATGTTTTTTCCTGTATATAAAGGCACTTACACACCAACAATTATTAGCACTACAACTATAACAACTACCCAAATCGGGATTAATGAATCTATTATTTCACTTTCTCAACTCTTTATATTCACATTATACTCAGCAATTACGAATACATCAAATAATTTAGTATTAATTGGTAATAAAAATATAAGGCATCTACCAAATTTACGATAGATGCCTCTACTTACCCTAATATAATCAATCCAGCTCAATCCAACAACGACGCCCCACAATTTGCACAGAAGGAACTTCCCTTCGCCTGCTTCACTCCACACTGTGGGCATGTAACAGCCCCCTGCACATCCATAAGCTCATCCTTCAAGGCATCAATCTGTGTCTGTGCCTCAACGATAGATGCAAAATAGTCTTTCTCAGGAACTTCCTCATCATCCTTGTGAGCCTCAAAATATGCCTTTCCAAGCTCAGCAAACTGCTTCTCCATGAAGTCCTCTTTTGCACGGATGTCAAGCTTTAGCTTTGCTACATTTGATGCCTCTGTGACCTTGCCTCCGACCTCTTTTCCTGCTGATACCAAATCAGTCTTGAGTTTTCCAAAATCGATTGCCATAATAATCTACCCTCTTTCTATTTTTGTGGCTGCTTAGCAGCATTTTTTCTGTAAAGGACAAAACAGACAACTGCAAAAATCACTGTCACTGTTACTGTGATACCCAGTGCAATGTTTTTCATGTCTGGCAGCAGGATATTTAAGCCCTGTAAAAGTGTATACACACCAAACACTGCAAAGATTGCGAATGCCAATGTGTGAAGCACCTCCTCGGATGCCTTGTTCTGCAGGAGTTTACCTACAAGCATTCCGATTATGTCTGCTGCAAAAAGACCTATTGAACAGCCAATCCATACTACTAATGCTGCACCGATTCCCTCGTTTGCACCAAAGGTAATGGCTGTAAGCTGTGTCTTGTCGCCCAGCTCAGCAACAAAAAATGTGCAGAATACTGCAAGTGGTGCAAAGGAGATTTTGTTTTCTCCTGCCTCTTCCTCCTCATCATCATCGCCTGCAAGTGTACTTGCTGCGAAATAGAGGAAAGCCCCTGCTGCTATAAGCTTTATAATCCACTCTGGAATCAACTCTCCCACCAGTCCTCCTGCTAAAACAGCCAGACCATTGAGGACTAAGATTGCCACTCCTGTTCCGATTATAATATCCCTTGTCTTATATTTTGATGTCATTGCGACAAGCATAAGCTGGGTTTTGTCACCCATTTCTGCTATGAATTCTGTCAATAGCACTTTTAAAAATAATAACATATTTACCTTCCTTTGTGTAAATTTTCTCTCTGTTTAAATGCAAATTTTGAATTGTTTGTTTTCCCAAAGTTTATATGATTTTCACTGATTACTCATGTGAATAACTATCTTATTATGATATATACAGCATATGCAGCATACATAACAAGCATCAGTAAGCCCTCGCCTCTCTTAAGCTCTGACTTTGTCCACGCCATAATCCATACAATAATTGAGAAAACTATAAGTACAACGATGTCGATAATGTTTTCTGTGATAAATGCGATTGGGCTGATAGCGGATGCTATTCCAAGTACCATGAGGAAGTTGAACACATTTGAACCTATGGCATTTCCCAGTGCCATGTCAACCTCGTTCTTCCTTGCTGCGACGATTGATGTCACAAGCTCTGGAAGCGATGTTCCTATTGATACTATTGTGAGTCCTACAAGTGTCTGGGACATTCCAAAATCTATCGCAATACGGCTGGCTGTGTCTACTACCATGTCACCACCGATTGCTATTGCAGCGCCGCCTAATACGATATATACCAGGCTTCGTGGCACTGAGAGCAGCTTTATCTCCTCTGTCTCCTCCTCAATCTCTGACTCTGCGCTGTTTTTATGCTTAAGCGCCACTCTGACAAGGACAACAATATATATGGCAAAAAGCACTAAGAGTACTATGCCGTCCACATGCCCCAGCTCCATTCCGATAAAGCCAAGTGCCAGTAAAATCACAGCACACAATACTGAGAAAGGAAAATCTCTCTTTAATGTCTGCTTATCTACAGCTACTGGTGTAAGCACTGCGCAAAATCCAATTACAACCATGAGATTGAAAATATTTGAACCGATTGCATTACTTATGGCAAGCGCATTGTTGTTCACAACTGATGCTGTCACACTTACGGCGGTCTCTGGAAGCGATGTTCCCATTGCTACGATTGTGAGTCCGATGATAAGTGATGGCACATGAAATCTTTTTGCCACGCTAGAGCTGCCTTCTACGAAAAAGTCCGCTCCCTTTACCAAAAAGACAAATCCTATAACCAAAAGCACCAGAACAAGTGCCATTGGTGCGCTGTTAATATAGTTTCCCATTTTTTCCTCCTGATTCGTGTTTATACATTTTATATTTAATTGAACCACCTATATTCATTTCATAATTGTGATGTTGCGATGCCATCTGCAATTTTTCCTGTATACATAGACATACAGAAAACCTGCCATTGACAGATACAAAAAAGACCCACGTATACCCAGTCTGCCCCTTAGACATTCTGCGTATACATGAGTCTCATTCTTTAAGATCTGCCAGGTCATATGACCGGTATGTTGACAAATCACGATTTCTCGCGAACTACTCCCTCACGGAATATATTTAGTTCAAAGTTTTATTTACTATACCAAGTCTGCAGGCTTTTGTCAATTCTTATTGACAATTTCGCCTCTATGTAATTATAATAGAGCCAGTTGAATTATTCACAGGCTATGAAGAGAACAAGTACTTTTATGTGAAACATACAGAAAGCTGCTGGCTGATGAGAAGCGCATGGGAAGCACAAAAGGAATACATCTCGGAGCTTTGCACCGAAATATGAGTAGGCTGCAACGGAGTGGCGCACGTTATAGATGCTTAAGTGTTGTAAGACACTTACTAAGGCAGACTGTGTGAGCAGTTTGCGAATTAAGGTGGTAACACGAGATAATCCCCCTCGTCCTTAAACAGGACGGGGGTTTTTTGATGCACATATAAACGTGCTTTTATAAAAAAGGAGGTTTTAAAACATGACAATTTATGACGAGCTTGTTGCCCGTGGTCTTATCGCCCAGGTGACAAACGAAGAAGAAATCAAAAATATGATTAACGAGGGAAAGGCAACATTCTATATCGGTTTTGACTGTACTGCTGATTCCCTTACAGCAGGACACTTCATGGCACTTACTCTTATGAAGCGTCTTCAGATGGCTGGAAATAAGCCAATCGCCCTTATTGGCGGCGGAACAACAATGATTGGAGACCCTTCCGGAAGAACTGACATGCGTAAGATGCTCACAAAGGAAGACATCGATCACAATGCTGAATGTTTCAAGAAACAGATGGAAAAATTCATCGACTTTGGCGAGGGAAAGGCTATGATGGTAAACAATGCCGACTGGCTTTTAAACCTGAATTATGTTGAGCTTTTACGTGAGGTTGGAGCCTGCTTCAGCGTAAACAACATGCTCCGTGCAGAGTGCTACAAGCAGAGAATGGAAAAGGGTCTTTCCTTCCTTGAGTTCAACTACATGATTATGCAGAGCTACGACTTCTATATGTTATACCAGAAATACGGCTGTAACATGGAGTTCGGTGGAGATGACCAGTGGAGCAACATGCTTGGCGGTACAGAGCTTATCCGCCGTAAACTTGGAAAAGATGCCCACGCCATGACAATCACTCTTCTCACAGACTCAAACGGAAACAAGATGGGAAAGACTGCTGGAAATGCTGTATGGCTTGACCCAAACAAGACTTCACCATTTGATTTCTTCCAGTACTGGAGAAATGTGGCTGACGCTGACGTATTAAAATGTATCAAGATGCTGACCTTCCTTCCACTGGATGAGATTGAGAAAATGGAAAGCTGGGAAGGCTCACAGCTCAATGAAGCAAAGGAGATTCTCGCATACGAGCTGACAAAGCTTGTACATGGTGAGGAGGAAGCAGACAAGGCTCGTGAGGCTTCACACGCACTCTTTGCAGGCGGTGGAAACAATGCAAACATGCCTACAGTTGAGCTTTCTGATGAGGATTTTGCTGACGGAGACCTGGATATTATGTCAGTTCTTGTGAAGGCTGGTCTTTGTGAATCCCGTGGAGATGCCCGTAGAAATGTACAGCAGGGCGGTGTATCTGTAGCAGATGAGAAGGTTACTGATATTTCTACAAGGTATGCTAAGGATGCTTTTGCTGGTGACGGACTTATCGTAAGACGTGGCAAGAAGAAGTTTGCTAAGGTTGTTGTGAAATAAATTTTATACAGAAAAAATCGGATGGTCTAAACGCCATCCGATTTTTCTTTTCTGTATCACCTCACGCAATCCCGTCTGATTTCCTCCAACGAAGCCACACCGCACATTGCCATAGTGTCTGCCAGCTCACCACTGATTTTTTGTATATATGCTTCCACGCCTTCTCTTCCGCCACCATACACAGCAGTTACAAATGGGCGTGCTATAATCACTGCATCTGCGCCAAGTGCCAATGCCTTAAAGACATCTGCGCCAGAGCGGATTCCACCATCTACCAGAATTTTCATAGAGCCATCTACAGCATCTGCGATTTCTTCTAATACCTCCGCAGTTGCCGGGCACTGATCCAGAACCCGTCCTCCATGATTTGATACAACTATTGCTGAAGCTCCTGCTTCCTTTGCCTTCAAAGCTCCCTTCACAGTCATAATTCCTTTTACTATAAAGGGCAGTCCCGCTGCATTCACAATCTCACCAAGCTCTTCAACAGATTTACTGCCAGCTGGCGGATTGAGATTCTTTAAAAACGGAAGTCCTGCTGCATCAATATCCATTGCCACTGCAAAAGCTCCTGATTCTCTTACAAGCTCAAGCTTTTCTCTGATAAGCTCGATATTCCAAGGCTTTACCGTCGGGATTCCAAAGCCACCTGCATTTTTGATTGCTTTTGTGGCTGCAAGCATGACGTTACTGTCAACTCCGTCTCCTGTAAAGGCTGCGATTCCAAACTCTGCACAGGCTGACACCAGAATATCATTGTAGGACACATCGTTGAGGCAATCGCCATAATGGAGGTTCACAGCTCCAACCGGTCCTGCAAAAAATGGATACTTAAACTCTTTGCCAAACAGGGACAGAGATGTGTCTATTGGACGTTTTTCTACAAGTGTGTCCATGTTGAGCCTGATTTCCTTCCACTTATCATAATTGCGGATTGCTGTGTCACCTATGCCCTTGGCTCCCGGTCCCGGCATCTGGTTTTTGCAGGCTCTGCCGCTGCACTCGGGGCAGGCTTTACAGTAGTTTCCTATTTTTCCTCTTGCGTTTTCTATACATTCTGAGTAGTTCATTACATTTTATCCTTCCTGGTAATCCACTTATAATCATCTATATTTAAAATTGATTTTTATTCCTGTATATTTTATCAAGTTCTATTTCAAAAATCTACACATATATCATATCAGCTACAGCACAGCCTTATAATAGTAAAACTTATCACATATCTTATAGGTCACCCCACTGGCTCCGTCCTTATTCCAGCTCCAGCGGTTCTCCCCCTCTTTCTTCAGTCTGCAATCTATATTCTGATATGCAGCAGGCTCATCATCTGGACTGTAATAAAATCCATAATATGTCCCTGCTGGTGGCAGACCATGGGCTTTGACTCTATACTGCACTATTTCCGCCTCTCTATTTCCAGGCACCTCATTTTTGAAAACTCCATCCAGTATGACACCGTGCAGCTTGTCTTTTGTATTACCCGCCTGCAATGCGCTGATTGAATTTGCTTCAAAATCGTCATACCAGAGATTCAGTACAAGCTTCGCCTTGTTTGCCGGCATGTTTATTATGCCGACTGCTAATATTATAACTATTGCTATGACTATCGGTATGACCATCCTTGTTTTCTAGCTGGCTCCTGCACCTTTTTTGTCTTTTATTCTTTTTATTTTTTCCATAAGTCTCCTCCATCTATTCTTTTGACTTCATATATACTATAATAGCTGTATAGATTTCTGGGGAAAAATCAGCACGAAATATGGGGGAACTTACACGAAATATGGCTAATGCACTTTTATTTCTGATTACATTTATCGAATTTATTGTTTTAGAAAACTGGATAATCCATGAAAAACATCTGTTTACAATCGGACTCCGTAAAACAGGACTGTCTGCAATATTTTCCCTTATTTATCTTTCAGTTAATCATTTCATGGCTCTGTATTTTTACCGTGACATTGCACTTTTTATTATTATGCTTGTATACATGGTTATAGTGGAGCATATCCCCGTCTCACCCAGGGAAACTGCTGCCAGCTATAGCTATGACCATGCTAAAACAGGCTTTGCGGACAGGATAATGAGAGCTGAGATTTTTGCCATCTGTGGAATCATTGCAAACGCTGTCATTCTGCTATCATGGAACCTCTTCACCGATTTGGAGGATGCTATCCTTTTTTCAAACAACACTGTCTATCTGCTGAGCTTAATTTTTCACCTTATTTTTATATGTATCTGCTTATATTTAATCAATTTATTTGTGACATCAAAGTGTGAGCACTACTCTTACTGTCTGATTCTTTTTGCCAATATGCTATGTATCGAGCTTCTTCTGACTCTTAACCAGAAGCTGCCATCCTATCCACAATACATCAAAATATTTCTCTACTTATGCACTATTTTCCTGAGTATAACCAGTATATTCTTCATAATATTTTTTGCCAAAAATGAAGCCCTTTTAAAGAGAAATGCTGAGCATGAAGCCCGCTTGTATGTCCTGTCTCAAAGTGCTCAAAATTATAATAATATGCTTTCTGTATCAGAAAAAATCAGGTGCTGGCAGCATGACCAGAAAAATCATTATCTGATTATCAACAATATGATTCAAAATGGAAATAGCCAGGAGGCATTAAAATACATCAACAATCTGGAAAGAAATCTGGATACTGGAGTCATAAATTCTATAAACACCGAAAATCCAGTTATTGATGCCGTACTCTCACAGAAAATGCAGTTAATCCATGACAACCAGATACATTTTGACTATTCGGTATTTATTCCCGATGGTCTTAATATTGCACAGGCTGCATTTTCCTCTATCCTCTGCAATATATTTGACAATGCTATTGAAGCCAGCCTTAAGCTGCCAATAGTAAAGCGGAAAATCACATTTTCAATCAAACCACATGGGCAGATGATTCTTATTGAGCTGTCAAACAGTTCAGACGGACATTACTCATACCAGAACAGAGCCCTACAAAGCTCCAAAAATTCCAGACATGGTCTGGGGCTTAAAATCCTTAGAGAGCTTGTGGATGAAAACAATGGTTTCTGCACCTTTGTTCCAGAAACGGATAAATTTACTGTAAAAATTGCTTTACCAGCTTTTAGGGAGGAGACTTGAAGTGACTATTAACTGCCTGATAATTGACGATAATCCTGACTTTATAGCCCAGGCCAAATGCGAAATAAATAATTGGTGCCAGTCCAAAGGCTGCACAGTTAATTTCTGCAGGGATAACTATGTCGAGTACGGCAATACCTTAGAAGATATAGACATTATATTTTTGGATATTGATTTACACGCTGCCCAGAATGGTATCTCTGTGGCGCAAAAGCTGCGCCAGAATTCCTATACAGGACTCATTGTATTTGTCACCAGCTTTAAGGAATATGTATTTGACGCTTACAAGGTGGATGCCCTGGATTATATTGTCAAGCCCTTGTCAAGGGAAAAGCTTGATTTCTGCATGACCAGGCTTCTGACAAATGCCCAGAAAAAATATTTTGTATACAAAAGACGTGATGAAGTCTCTCAGATTGCAAATGACAGTATATTGTATTTTCAAAGCAGCGGTCATAAATCTGACATTGTGCTTGAAGACGGGACTATAATTTCAATCCCCCTGCCCTTTAAAGCTCTCGAAAATGACCTGGCGGAGTGCTTTGTCAGGTGCCACAGGACTATCTATGTCAACATAAATAAAATCTCTTCACTAAACAGCAAAGAGATTTTACTTACAACGGGTGAACGACTCCCGATTGGCGCTATCTATATCGAATCGTTAAAGTACTACTACCTGAGCTGGTACTCATAAAGTGATTTACCTGATTATTGTTTGACTGCCCCATGTATGGCGGTGGTGGTGTCTGTTGACCTCCGTAGTTATTCATGCCCTGAGGTGGTATCTGACCTCCACCTGGCCCCCTATATACTATGTTCTTACTGAATGCAATAATACAGTAGAATACTACAGGCAGGAAAATCAGTCCACAGGCGAATCCGCCTCCCTTTCCAAAGCTCTTTGACAAGCCGATTGACATAAAAATATTAAATATCATCATGGCAATTGATAGGCCTATAACTACAACTGCTCCCACTATCATTGCAGCTGTGGAGCCGCCTACTGTCACTCCATAATAATTACCTCCCAGCGAGCCAAAGGCAGCTATTATCATTGCAAAAAATGATACTATCATTATTGTGGCGCTTATAATCATTACAATATAGCAGACCAGATATGCCGCAAACAATTTAGTTTTGCCTGCGATTTTATAGAGGACATACAGATTGTAGAATGGTACAACTGTTGCCCATGCAGGCTCATTCGCCTTGCTGAACATGAAGCCTCTTGCTACAAGTGTCAGCACCAGTATTCCCGTGGCAAACAGATTGTTTACTATTGCAACTCCCCCAAAGAAGCTGTCATATATTAACTGAAAATCATAACTGCTCATTATACTATTCCCTTCTTATCATTCTATTCAAATATAATTCTTATATCTCCAAATGTGCTATTTGCCTCTATTTTAATGAGTGGTGCATCCATATCGCTGCTTCCAGTTCCCTTTACAGAAATATCACCGAATGAACTATTTCTTTTCATTTCCATTCTCCATGTTTTTGGCAGATAAACCCATACATCACCAAATGTGCTGTCTATATACAATGTTGACTTTCCATCTGCCATTACAGCATTGTTGAAATAAACCCTTACTTCACCAAATGTGCTCTGGATTTCACCAGTAGTAAAATTATCTGAATTTACATATTTGCTTACCTCACCAAATACACTTTTTACTGATATTGTACTTCCATCTGCTTCGTTTATGTCTACATTTTCAAATGTCGCCATCGAAATATCACGTCCGCTTTTGACAACAAATCTTCTTTTCTTAAAAATCATGCCAAATCCTATTGATAAAAGCACTGCTGCGATAAGCACAGGCCATGGGGTCAGATTTTCGATTCCAAGAGCCTTATCAAACATCCAGGCTATGATTGCAAGCGGTATGAAAATTTCTCCGAAATGCAGCTTCCTGATTCCGTTAAAAATAATATATGCTAACAGTATGGTAAATGCAATCTTTATTATCGGTATACTTGGCAGTGCCATCATTTTGCTTGCTATCACATAAACACCTAATAGAATTATTATTACTCCCCAGAATATGCTTTTCTTGTCTTTCATTTTTTTAACCTCTTTTCCTCTAATTTACTCATCAATACCTTAAAATAGTTTCTCGAAACAAATGCACATTTGCTTGTGTTATTAAATTCAACCTTGCTTGCACCTGTGATGTTTTTCTGTATCGACCTTATCTGCTCTGTATTTATGATTGTGGATTTTGATACCCTCATAAATGTGCCCGGCAGCATATCTTCCAGCTCGTACAGGCGCTGCTTTGTCTCGTAAATATCTGTTGCCGTATGTACAGCCACCAGATTACCAGCGGTTTCCAGAAAATAAATCTCATCCAATGTGAGATAGTAAGTGATGTCCCTTTTTGTAACTTCAATCTGCATCTTGCTATTCAGCCCATCACTAATCTGCCTTTGCAGACCTACTATTTCATCACTCAGCTCCCTGCATCGTATGACGACTTCCTCTTCCTCAAGCCCCTCATCGATTTCAATTCGTATCTTCATTTTCATCTCCTCTTGTTCTTTACAAGAATGATTCTATTTTATATCGTGATTTATGTAAATACTTTTCAGGTAAGAGGTAAATTTCAGCTCTCAAGAGGTAAAAAATTGTTTCATAAAAATCAGTTGCTTTCTAAAGTAAATTGGATTTTAAAGACATAAAAACATAATGTGATTATAATTTGCAAGCTAAAATGAATTGGACTTCAGCATAAAAAAAAGCTGCCATCGGCAGCTCCTTCATATCATTTCATCCCAGTTAATCAACTTCCCACTTGAAGTCTCTGGATAATCGTATGATATACAGTTGTTTTGCAGAACAAAATATGAACTGCACCGAGTTTCCAAAATCTCGGCAACGGATATATCTATGCGAATTTGCACAGCCTATCCTCGATTAAATCTCGGTGCTGACTTCATATTTTTTCTGCAAAATACACTGTATATCAGTAGATTT
>CAVKUD010000097.1:0-10836 GCA_963659315.1 Senegalimassilia sp.
ATACATTATATATAGTTTTTGCTATACCCCATAGTAAAAATACCTTCTCCTAAAAAGACAGCAGATCGATAGGCTGTCTTTTTTATTTTGTGTAAATGCTTTGGGGTGGTGGCTGGGCAGTTGGACTGGTATAGTCTGTTTCTTGTGACGAGTTATGGATATAAGGTTTTCTAAATGTTCTGGTTTAGGCGTTGGCTGCTTGACGCAACCGCTCAACATTCGCCATCCATGGCTCAGGTTTCGCTCTCGGCAACGTCGTGTTGCCGAGTTGCTGGTTTGTTTACAGAACATTAAGAAAATCTAATATCCTGCACAAGACACAAATTATTGACAGCCTTAGCCTGACAGCCCAGTCGTAGGTTTTGAAAGCATTTAACGAAAAATAAGATGGCGAAAGCTCTTGAAAAACAGAAAAAAGTCTTGTGTATGCTCTGACGATATGATATACTCTCTAACTGTGAGACGAAAGTACATATCGAAAGAATTACTTCATCGCATATTTGGGTAGATTCCCGAGTGGCCAAAGGGGACAGACTGTAAATCTGCTGCAACTTGCTTCGGTGGTTCGAATCCACCTCTGCCCATGAAAAAACACTATTTCCGATATTCGGAAGTAGTGTTTTTTACTATATGCCTTAGTACGCAGGAAAAGCTGCCAGTTGCCATGCATCCAGAGAAGCTGCCAGTGGCAGGTTCGGTTGGTGGCAGGTTTTCTGTATATCCTTATTATCGATATTGATACATATTTAAGTTGTGCATTTGAAGTATACACTTAAATTGCGGACTTATATCATACATGAGGATATGAATGTAAACAAAATCAAATATAAAATATTTGAAGCAAAATATAAATCCAATACTTTTTATATGCGTAATCCGTGAAATACTAGACAATGTATATTAGGGTTTCAAAAGGGATTTCACAGCGTAGAGCTGGATATTGTGCAAGGACAGGCAGGGATTTGTGACTTGTGCAGGATATTAGATTTTCTTAATGTTCTGTAGCTATTCAGCAACTCGGCAACACGACGTTGCCGAGAGTGGAGCTTGAGCCATGGATGGCGAATGCGGAATGGTTGCGTCAAGCAGACATAATCTAAACCAGAACATTTAGAAAATCTTATATCCGTAACTCGTCACAAATCCCTGCCTGTCCTTGCACAATATCCTACACACACACTCCCCAAAATACTTTTAAGAGGTGACCCAAATGCACACACCCCCAACCCTATACGGCGTAGGCGTAGGTCCCGGCGCACCCGACCTTATGACCCTGAAAGCCGTAAGAACAATAGAAAATTCAGACGTAGTAGTCCTCCCCTCATCATCAAAGGACAAGTGCTACGCCTACAAAATAGTGAGCCAGGTAGTAACCAATCTGGATGAGAAAGACCTGTTATTCTGCGACTTTCCAATGACAAAGGACAAGTCAAGGCTTGAGAGTGCCCATGACGCAATCGCAGCCCAGATAGAGGAGCGGCTGCAGGACGGAAAGTCTGTGGCATTTCTCACAATCGGAGACCCTGCCATATATTCCACCTACACATATATTGATGAGCGGATAAAGGAGCGGGGCTATAACACAGAGATGGTGAGCGGTGTGCCATCATTTTGTGCGGTGGCGGCAGCTCTGGGTATTTCCCTGGCAGATAAGGATGAGGAAATCCATGTGATTCCAGCCTCATATGAGGTACGTGATTCCCTGGGATTAAGCGGTACTAAAATATATATGAAATCAGGACAAAAATTAAAAGAGCTCAAGGAAGCTCTTTTAAGTCCAGATTTTGCGGAACAAAATCAAATGGTATATTGTGTGTGCGATTGTGGATTAAGCACCGAGAAACGCATGTATGGAGTGGAAAACCTTGACACAGATGCAGGCTACCTCACTATAGTAATTGTGAAATGTAATAAGTAAATCTTGTGAATATCAGGAGATTACGATGTGGGAAGTTTTAACTATTTAAACATCAGCTCCCATGGTAGTGTGTCAGCCCAGCCATCAGTGTCAAATCCATCCCTGATACAGTCACAGTAATATTTCATCTTGTCATAAAGCACAGTATCAGGGGCAAACTGGCTGTCATCTGTGATTCCACTTAAAGCATTATCCATGACAGTTCCAAACAATTCTGCCCTGTCCTCTGTGGCATAGGTTGTGCCGTAGGAATCTATGAAATACTTGCTGTATTTCCCATAATCAGGATTGTTTTCATAATCATCATAGCTTTCCAGATAGGTAAAATCATCTGGATTATAGCTGTTCCATTTCTTATCTGAAAAGACAATGTCTTCCTTATACTGTGAGAGAAATTCAAGCCGCCTGTCAATCAGGTGGGATATTTCATGGTTTACAGTGTAGTCCCAATTCCAGCAATAGTTAGCATCAAGCACAATCACAATATGCGAGTTAATATTTGTTACAAAGCCGCTTGCCTCGGAGATAGTGCCATTGCTGTTTCCAGAAATATCTCCAGTTAGATAGAGGCGGATTCCCTCGTTGGTGCCAAAGCACAGCTGGGTGAAAAAATCTGTAGGATAGCAGTCAAATATCTGTTCCAGTGAACCCAGTGCCTCCGACAAGGTGGAGACATCATCATTCTGCTTCAGACTGTAGTAGTCCAGGCTGTCAGGAACCTCTGCGCCCATATATATTTCAATGCCATATTTTTCTTCAAGCTCTGCTGCACGGTCGTTTAAGGCAGAAAGCTCTCCCCAGTCGTAAGTGTCTGTATTTTTAATCCTTGTCACATCATGACCGAAATCATCGGGGTATTCTGTTACGATTGCCCGGGGCTTATCCAGTGAGTTTGCTGTGCCGGCGGCAATTGCATTCTCTGCTTCTGTGACAGTAGAGTAGCTCTTGAGCTTCACATCCGTATCATTTTTTGCCTCGTCAATATTCCATACCAGAAGCTTAGGCATACAGTCGGCGGTGTATACAAGGAAAAATGCACAGTTGTCTTCTTCCATATATACGCAGTCTGGAGAGAAAATCTGATAATCCCTGTTGCCATAGGTGCCGCAGCTGTATCCGAAAGAGCTTACAATGCCATCGGAAGGTGAATACAGATAATAATATATATTGTGGTTGTCGCTGTCAGAAAAGATAGATTTTTCTGTGCGGAGCAATACCTGATTATCTGCGATTATCTGGGCATCCTGTATCTCTGACTGGGAGAAAAATGTATCGTCCCCATCAAAACTGTGGTAGACCCATATGTTGTTGTCCGAATCGATTCTTGAGACAAAGCTTTCTTCTGAGAGGTCATAGGCGGAAAAATCATCCCCCTGTAAATAAGTAACTAAAGCATTATCGGCAGTGGTGTAGACAGAGACTGCATTTTGAAGAGTCGTCTCATCTACGCCGTAGGTCATATAGTAGTCACCGTCAGGCGATACATCCAAAAGCTGTGGTTCATAAACGGGAAGGGTATACTGGCTTGTGCTGTAATCGTCAGTTGACATGGCGGTCAGCTTTCCGTTTTCAACATAGAGGATAAGGTCTGAGTTATAGCCGGAACAGTATGTGATTTCCTCCCCCTCTGAGCAGCTTATGGTGTTTTCAAGCTTCAGGTCGGTATTGTATATATTTATGCTGGCTTCTGCCGAGTCGTACAGGAAAAGCCTGTCAGCTAAGACCTGATAGGAATCGCATACTATATCCTCATGGGACAGCTTTGCACTTATCCTGTTACGCCATGGGTCGTAGACCTCAAAGGAATATTCATATTCTGGGTCTGAGTTGGTGATAGACTGGACTATATCCGAAGAATAGGAGCCCTGTCCCACCATGAGGATTTTGTTGCCGAACCGGGAAATATTGTTGTAGGGCTTTCCCTCAAAGGCGACGTTCTCAATCTGATACAGACCATTTGCAGAGGAGACAGGAGAAGCATTGTCCCAGAACTTAGGCGTATCGTAGAGAATGGCATACTGCTCCTGTTCATCCTTAAAATAAAAAGCAATATCTGAGCCTGAGCAGGCTGTTAATGTAAAAGCTGAGCATGCAACAGCGGTAAAACATGCAATTTGCGATAAATGGTATCGTAACATAATAAACCTCTACAGATTTGTTGTCCTCTTTGAAACACGGGCGGTTGACTCTCTCTCGATAAGCTTTGGACGAAGAAGAGTCTTACTTATTGATATATGGTGAATTAAAGAATTCAGGATAATATATGCACATTTGCCCAACTCGTTACGCTCCTGACGGATTGTTGTAAGGGGCGGTGTGAGGGTGGCGGCAAGTGGAATGTCGTCAAAACCGATGACGCTTATATCCTCTGGTACCTTGAAGCCTCGTGCAGTACACTCGTTTATAACACCCCTTGCAATCAAATCATTTCCACATACGATTGCAGTTGCACCGGCAGATAAAAAGCCTGGAACATGGTATTTGGCACTGTCAGATACATAATAGCCGTAAGCCATGAGTTCCTTATCTGCTTCCAGACCTTCTTTTTCCATAGCGGACTCAAAGGCCTCCTGTCTGTTGTCAGAAACCATTGAATACAGGGAACCGTTTAAAAAGGCAATCTTCTTGTGTCCCAGCTTGTGCAGGTGGCTTACTGCCATGTTGATACCCTCGTAGCTGTCAGTACCTATGTAGCACACATTAGGGTTGTCTGGAATGAAATTGTCCAGGAGCACAGATGGCATGGTGGTGTTGTTTAATTGCTGCATCCATTCATCATGCAGGGCAAAGCCCATGAGAAAGGCACCACAGTAACCATTCTTTAATAGGAAGGTATCGTATTTTTCCTCTGCCTGAAGAGATGATGTGACAGGAACCACGTCCACATCCCATTTATGCCTGAAAGCATTCTGCTTGAAGCCTAAGACTAAATCGTAGCCGAACTCATCGATTGACTCATAGTCCATGTTTTCAATCAGGATACATAGTTTACGGTTTTCCTCCTTCTTGGAGCGCTTGGTGCTGTAGCCCATCTCAACAGCGGTGTCGAGTACCATCTGGCGAAGCTCCTCGCTTATATCGCTGGCTCCGTTAAGACCCTTTGAGACTGTGCTGACAGAAACCCCGAGTCTGTTTGCTATATCTTTAATGGTTGCCATTTCGCAATTTTCCTTTCGTATTGTTAAACATAACTTAATTATAAAATGACAATCCATGTAATTCAATATTTTCGAAAAAAATAATGTTTTTTATTGTTAATATGTACAAAAAGCAGGCATGAAAAACGTAAAAAGTGGCAAAAATGAGTTTGAACAGGCAAAAAACATTGACTTTTATGCCTTCAGAAACTAAAATTAACTCAGATACGAAAAAACACGAAACGTAAGGAGAACAAATATGGAGACCGGTGAGTTTACCAGAGGTTGTGGAATCCTTCTTTCTATATCCAGTCTTCCATCACCATATGGAATAGGAACAATGGGAGAGGCAGCGTTTCGATTTATCGATCTACTGACAGACTTGAAGCAGAAATACTGGCAGATTCTTCCGATAGGACCGACCAGTTACGGCGACAGCCCGTATCAGCCATTGTCATCATGCGCAGGAAATACATACTTTATTGATTTGGATAAACTGGTAGCTGATGGATTACTTAGTACTGATGAGATAAGGTGCTTCAATTGGGGCAGTGATGATACAGAAATCGACTACGCAGTATTGTTTGCAAATCGCAAGAAGATTTTACAAAAAGCATTTGAAAGATTTGACATAAATGCACAAGAATTTTGTGATTTCAAAAAAGAAAATTCAAGTTGGCTTGGTGATTATGCACTATTTATGGCATTGAAAAATGACAATTTAAACAAAAATTGGACCGAGTGGCCGCAAGAGTTCAAAACAAGGCAACCGGTTGCGCTTGCAAATTACCAAAAAACACATTATAATGAAATCAGTTTTTGGGAGTTCTGCCAATACGAATTCTTCAAACAATGGACTGAAATGAAGCAATATGCTAATTCAAGAGGAATACAGATAATAGGAGATATCTCCTTTTTCGTAGGATTAGACAGTGCTGATGTGTGGGCAGAGCCTTCACAGTTTTTAATTGACGCAAACGGTAAACCAAATGTGGTTGCCGCAGCAGTTCCAGATAAGTTTTCGGAAGCTGGTCAGGTATGGGGAAATCCAATGTATGACTGGAAGCAGATGGAAACAGATGGATTTGAATGGTGGAAACGCAAAATCAGGATAAGAAAACAACAGTTTGATATAATCAGAATCGACCACTTCATAGGAATGGTCAAGGATTACACCGTATTGTCGGACGTCAAAAGCGCCTTAAGCGGCAAATGGGTGAAGGGGCCAGGCAAGAAGCTGGCAGACGCTTTGAAGACAGAGCTTGGAGATACAAGAGTTATCGCAGATGACTACACAGGGGCAGCACTTTTGCCGGGAGTCAAAAAGCTTCTTTCAAAGACAGGCTGGATGGGTACAAAAGTTTTGATGTTTGCCTTTGATGGCAACACAGCAAACGAACATCTGCCACACAATTATGTAAACAGTCAGGTTGCTGTATACTGTGGAACACATGACAATGAGACCATAGTCGGCACCTTTAGAGATAAGACAGAATATGAGTTAGCTTACTTATATCAATATCTCAATATATCCTGCAAGGAAGAAATTCCTGATGCACTTATAAGAGCGGCATATGCCAGCACAGCAGATTTGGCTGTGATACAGATGCAGGACATTCTAAAGCTTGGAAACGAAGCGAGAATGAATGAACCGTCAACAGTTGGCTGTAACTGGAGATGGAGATTGGGGCAGGAAGAGCTCGATGAGAGCAGAATAGCCTGGATTAGAAATCTGGCGGCGGTCTACCGCAGATAAATATGTTATAAGATGCTCGGCATTTTATATAAATACTTTTTAAAAATACATTTATAAGGAGAGGAAAAGTATGAAAAAGAAAGTATTAGCTTCATTACTTGTAGCTTCAATGATGGCTACAATGGTAGCTGGATGTGGAAGCAAATCAGAAGCACCAGCAGACAACAACACAACAACAGACGACACACAGACAGCTGACGCTGCAACAGATGATAACAGTGCTTCATCTGAGGATGCAATTGCAAACCTTATCGCAGCTACAGACGGAACAGTAACACTTGACTTATGGTGCTCTGAGACAGAGGCTTACCAGACAGTTATGGCTGACTTAGTAGAGAAGTTCAAAGAGACATATCCAGATGTTGATTTCGATATCACAATCGGAGCTGTATCTGAGGCAGATGCTAAGGACCGTGTACTTGAGGACGTTGAGGCAGCAGCAGACGTATTCGTATTCGCTGATGACCAGGTAAATGACCTTGTAAAGGCAGGAGCACTTCAGAGTGTTGACGCTACATTTACATATGACCCAGCTGAGACAAACTCAGAGGGAACAGTTGCAGCAGCTTCATCTGATGGAAAGTTATATGCTTACCCATTAACAGCTTCTAACGGATACTTCTTATACTACAACTCAGAGTATCTTTCAGAGGAAGATGTAGCTTCTTGGGAGTCTCTTACAGCTAAGGCTGATGAGCTCGGAAAGAAAGTTGGTATGGATTTAGGAAACGCTTGGTATCTTTACGGATTCTTCGCAGGTGCTGGATGTGAGCTTACAATGAACGATGATCAGTCTAACAGCTGTGATTGGAACAACGAGACAGGTGTTAAGGTTGCTGAGTCAGTTATGAACATTGCTTCACAGTCTTCATTCCTTGCACTTGGAGATGCAGATGCTCAGGCACAGCTTCCAGATGGAGACTTAATCGCATACGTTTCAGGAACATGGGATGCTCTTACATTCGAGGAGAACTATGGTGATGGATATGCAGCAGCTAAACTTCCTACATTTGATGTAGACGGAACAGCTACACAGATGGGATCTTACGCTGGATACAAGCTTGTTGGTGTTAACGCTTACTCTGAGTACACAGGATGGGCAATGCTCCTTGCTGAGTTCTTAACAAGCCAGGATAGCCAGGAAGCAATCGCAGCAGCTACAGGTGAAGGCCCAGCCAACATCGAGGCAGCTAAGACAATCGAGTCACCAGCTCTTGCAGCTCTTGCTCAGCAGTCAGCATATGCTGATCAGCAGGTAGTTGGAAACGAGTTCTGGTCACCAGCAAACACACTTGGTGCAACTCTTGCAGAGGGAACAGATGATGTTCAGGGTGCTCTTGATGCAGCTGTAGAGGGAATCACAGCTACACCATCAACTGCTGAATAATATTTATTCGTAACGACGAAACAAAATACTTTAGTAGCCCACACTGAATGTGTGGGTTACTAATCTTTTTAAACTTACACTATTGCAAATGTTTTAACTCTGCAAAAGGAGTTCACTATGAAAAAATTATTAGGATCAATAAAGAAATATTTCTGCGACTTTGGAGAGAGCGTCGCAAAGGGTGATATCTGGACTAAGTTATCACTGGTAATATTTGGACTTGGTTACATGACCAAAGGACAGGTTTTAAAGGGTATTCTTATGACTGCACTCGAAGCTATTATCATATTCTTCGAGGTTGCATTAGCAGGACCATATATGGCAAAGCTGGGTACACTTGGTACCGTTCAGCGTGAGGAAGTATTAGACTTAACTACTCTTCAGAAGACAGTTAATGACTATGACAACTCATTATTAATCCTGCTTTATGGGGTTATTGGTGTACTTGTTCTTATTGCATTTGTTCTTCTTTGGATAAGCAATGTGAAGGCAGTATACCGTATTCAGAAAATGAAAGAAAACGGAGAGCATATCAATACATTCTCAGAGGATGTTAAGACTCTCTTTAATGGTAAATTTTATATAACATTATTGACATTACCAAGTATTGGTGTTCTTCTCATGAATGTTATACCTATCATATTCATGGTATGTATTGCATTTACAAATTATGATCAGAATCATCAGCCACCATCATTCCTGTTTACATGGGTAGGCTGGACTAACTTCAAAAATGTCCTGAATCTTGGTGCAGGCGGTGATTTTGCATACACATTCGTAAGAATTCTTGCATGGACACTTATCTGGGCTGTACTTGCAACATTCACTACATTTATCGGTGGTGTATTACTTGCTCAGTTTATCAACCATCCAAATACAAAATGCAAGAAGATGTGGAGATCTTTATTCATCGTTACAATCGCTATTCCACAGTTCGTAACACTCCTTCTCATCAGTAAGATGTTTGGAAACTACGGAATTGTGAATACATTCTGTAATAACATTGGTCTCACAGACCTCTTCCATAATTTAGGATGGGTAAGCCAGTCATTGGATTATATTCCATTCTTATCAAAGCCAGGCTGGGAGCATGTGACAATCATCCTGGTAAATATCTGGGTTGGTGTTCCATATCAGATGCTTATTGCAACAGGTATTCTTATGAATATTCCTAGCGATCAGATTGAGAGTGCCAGAATTGATGGTGCTAACAAGAGACAGATTTTCTGGAAGATTACAATGCCTTATGTAATGTTCGTTATGGGACCAAGCTTGATTACATCTGTTGTTGGTAATATTAATAACTTTAACGTTATTTATCTTCTTACTAATGGCGCTACAGCTACAAGTAGTAGATTTGCTAATGCGAACGCAAAAGAGTCGGATCTTCTTATTACATGGCTGTTTACATTGACAAACGATTATTCAAACTACAAGATGGCATCTGTAATCGGTATTATAACCTTCGTGGTATGTGCTGCAATTACGCTGCTAAGCTATACTAGAATGATCAGCGGTGATAAAGAGGAGGAATTCCAATAATGAAGAAAACAATAAATATTATTATCAGACACGTTGTGTTGGCATTACTGGCATTACTTTGGCTTATCCCAATTATTTGGCTTTTTGTTACATCACTCAGTGCTTACAAGGGAGTAAATTACAAGCATTTCTTCCCATCTGAGTGGTCATTAGATAATTATGCGCAGTTGTTCTTCAGACCAGATACAGCAGCGAACTTCCCTGCATGGTTTAAGAACTCATTAATTATTGGTGTATTTACATGTATTATTTCGAGCTTCTTCGTACTTATGGTTTCATACGCATTCAGCTGTATGAGATTTAAGGCAAGAAAGCCACTGATGAGCTTTTCAATTATCCTTGGAATGTTCCCTGGTGTACTTTCTATGATTGCTGTTTACTTCGTATTAAAGATGCTTGGACTTACAGACAGCTTAGTTGGACTTATATTTGTATACTCAGCAGGTTCTGGACTGGGATTCCTGATATGTAAGGGATTCTTTGATACCATTCCTGTTTCACTCAGAGAGGCTGCAAAGCTTGAGGGTGCTTCAGAGTTTACAATTTTCTCTAAGATTGTTATTCCATTGTCAAAGCCAATGATTGTATACACAGTTATCAATTCATTCCTTTCACCATGGATGGATTTCGTTATGGCGAGACTTATGATTAAATCTAAGGACTCTGCCGACTGGACAGTTGCGATTGGACTTTTCAATCTGTTACAGAGAACACTTATCGGAGATTACTTCTCAGTATTCTGTGCAGGTGGTATTATCGTAGCTATTCCAATTTCAATACTTTTCATAATCATGCAGAAGTTCTATGTAGAAGGAATTACTGGTGGTGCTGTAAAAGGTTAAAAGTTATCATTATGGGCTCACTTCTATTAAGGAGTGGGTCCTTTTTTTACTTTATTGTGTGGTGATGGAGTGGCTTCTTTGGGGGCTGTGGGGGTATGGCTGTGCAAGCCTTGTCTGCTTTGGGTTCCGGGTTACGGATATAACGTTTTCTAAATGTTCTGATGGAGACTTTGGATGGGGACGCAAGCGCAAAAGACGAACCGTCCATGGTTCGGCTTTTGCTCTCGGCAACGTCCTGTTGCCGAGTTGCTGGA
>CAVKUD010000098.1:0-10755 GCA_963659315.1 Senegalimassilia sp.
CTCCTTAAAGACTACAAGTGCTGCATTTGAATATACAGGAAGCTCTATATTCTGTCTTGCAAGGGCGTACATCAGGGAATCAACCACAATGGCAAAGCCTATGGCAGGCGAATTCTTGCCGAAATGACTTAAGAGATTATCATATCGTCCACCATTTACAATAGGCTCTCCTGTTCCAAAGGTATAGGCTGAAAAGATAATGCCTGTGTAGTAGTGATGCCTGCTTATGATTCCAAGCTCAAAGGAGATATACTTGTCTATTCCATAGAGCTTAAGGTAATCTGATAAAGCTTCAAGTCCATTCAGGGCTTCAAGTATGGTCGGATAGCTGGCAGCCCTTTCCTTTGCAGCATTGATGTCCTCTGTATTAAAGTTAAAGTTACCTAAGAGTCCAAAGAGGTAATTCAGGTTATCGTTAAGCTCAAGCTCCTTTATAAATTCCTCTACTCCAAAGAAGTTTTTGTTTGCAATAAGCTCTCTTAAGCTTTCCTCCTGGTCTGAGTCTATTCCAGCAGCCTCTATAAGTCCTGCAAAAAACTGGGCATGGCCTACAGATATCTGAAACCTCTTTAAGCCAGCTTCAAGTAAAGAGTCAACTACCATGGATAAAATCTCGGCATCCCCTGCAATGGAGCTGTCACCAATCAGCTCTGCCCCGCACTGGGTGGACTCCTTTAACCTGCCCTGATAATCAGATGAATTGATAAAGGTATTGCCCATGTAGCACAGCTTTACAGGCATATCCTCATCCATATAGTATTTTGCTGCACTTCTTGCCACAGATGGGGTAAAGTCTGGTCTTAAAACCAGGGTGTTTCCCTCTTTGTCAAAGAACTTGTACAAATCCTTTGATGGTGTCGTGCCTATCTGCCTGCTAAAGATGTCAAAAAACTCAAAGGTTGGTGTCTGAATATCGTGATAACCATATTTTAAGAGCACCTTATGCAGCCTGTCCTGCAGGAAAAGCTTAGCTTTACACTCTCCGTTATAGATATCTCTCACACCATCTGGTGTATGTAACATTTCATTTTTCATAATCTCGACTCGCTTTCGTTTGGTAAAGTGGTATCGTGCTACCATGTGAAATAAAAATAATTATATTTAATTACATACCACTTGTCAATCCCTGGCTTCCAAATCTTTTTGAAGAATATTCAGATATGGCACAAGTATGCCGCTTACCTTTGGGAGAAAATAGTCAGGGTCAAGCTCATCATATCTGAAGCTCTTTCTGCCCCCCTCCTCTGCTCTCGTCCAGAATTCCTTCAGGCGCTTAAAGCTTAAGTAATAATATTCATCTTTGTGGGTGTAGTATATGAGGATAAAGGCGACACCGTCCTGCTTTTCAAAATTCTCCATAAACCTGACCTGATGCTCATGTATGTTGGCAAGGGGAAAGGTGTCTGTGTTACATTCCTTTGCATCAAAACACACAGGTATGCCCTGAACAGCACCTATGTAGTCAACTGTACTCTTCTGGTCAAAGTAGGCAAGCGTAATATGACGGCTTGATTTGTCTATATTTATTGGAGTAATGGGGGTTGGAATTTTCTGAATCAGTGCAAGACCATTCTCCAGGTATTTTTCATTTGTTCTGTTAAGAAGGTCTTCTAAGGTTGAACCTCGAAGACCTCTTGAATTCCATGTTGGCATATTTTTACCTCATGATTTTATTATACAGCTCTGGCATCTGGGCAGTTACAATATTATCTTTGTCAAATTCTATCCTGTATGCGTGGAGCAGCTGGTATTTAACCCTGTATTTGTCCCTGTAAAGGCGGTTTACATGCTCATCGCCATATTTATAGTCTCCCACAACAGGATGGCCTATAGAGGCTAAATGCGCCCTTATCTGGTGGCTTCTTCCTGTTATAAGGTGAACCTCAAGTAAGGTTAAATTATTGTTTGATAAAACTGGTTTATAGGCGGTCTCAATGTACTGGGAGTCAGCATTTTGCTTTTTATCAGTTATTGTGACCCTGTTAGCTGAAGCGTTCTTGGTCAGATAGCCCTTTATGGTCATTTCCTCTGTGATTTTACCTGACACAATAGTCCTGTAATACTTGTCGATGCTCCTGTCCTTAAGCTGGTCTGACAGGGTCTGAAGCCCCTTTAAGGTCTTTCCCATCAATATAAGCCCTGTGGTGTTTCTGTCAAGCCTGTTGCAGACTGATGGCTTAAAGGTCTTAAAGTCCTCAAAGGTCAGCTGATTAGTCTTTATCAGATAGCCGATAAGTCTCTCATTTGCAGATATATCTGTGTCTGCAGCCTTTTGGGACAGCATATTTGCAGGCTTGCTTGCCACCAGCACATCTGGGGTCTCACTTACGATTTCGATTCCTGCCAGGTCAAGCTCTTCCAGGGCTTTAAAGTCTGACCTTAAATCAGATGTATCTGCCGCAAATTTGTCAAAGGTCTCGTCACTGAAAAACACATTGACCACATCACCAGACGATACGACTTCACTTCCAGTAGCCTTCTTTTTATTTAAGGTTATATTCTTTTTTCTGAGCATCTTGTATAGGAAGCTTGTGCCAGCCTTTGGTAAGAGCTTCTTTAAGTACTTGTCAAAGCGCTGGTTGGCTTCATTTGGTTTGATTACAAATTCTTTCATATCTTATTTATTATTTAGCCTTCTTTTTATGGACGTTACGGATGGCTTTCTTTTTGTGTGCTCCGCTGTTTCTGCCAATCTCATTTTTACGGTTCGTAGTTCTTCTGTCTTTTCCGGCTGAGGTCTTATTCTGGCCATTGTTAGCAGCCTGGGTTTTATTAAATGCCCTCCTTGGCTTGATAAGGCACTTCTTGTCAAAGCCTATCAAATCCTGTCTGCCAGCCTTCATGAGGGCTTCATAGACCAAATCATAGTTCTTTGGATTACGGTACTGGATCAAAGCTCTCTGCATAGCCTTCTCATGCGGATTTGTAGTCACATATACAGGCTCAAGGGTTGCAGGGTCAAGTCCTGTATAGTACATACATGTCGAGATTGTGGCAGGAGTAGGATAAAAATCCTGTACCTGTTCAGGCATATAGCCCAAATCTCTTAAGTATTCTGCCAGCTCGATGGCTTCCTTTAAGGTAGAGCCAGGATGGGATGACATCAGGTATGGTACCAGATACTGCTCCTTGCCTATCTTCTTATTCATATCATAGTAGGCTTTCACAAACTTGTTGTATACTTCTACACTTGGCTTTCCAAGCTTGCTTAAAACTTCATTTGAAATATGCTCAGGTGCCACCTTAAGCTGACCGCTTACATGATACTCGCACAGCTCTCTTAAAAATGTCTGATCCTTGTCATAAATCAGATAGTCAAATCTGATTCCAGAACGTATAAATACCTTTTTGACATTAGGCAGGCTTCTCAGTTCCCTTAAGAGCCTGATATAATCCGAATGGTCTACCTCTAGGTTCTTGCATGGTGTCGGGAAAAGGCACTGCTTGTGAGGGCAGGCTCCTTTTGTGAGCTGCTTTTTACATGCAGGCTGCCTGAAATTAGCTGTCGGACCTCCTACATCATGTATATATCCCTTAAAGTCCTTATCCTGTGTTATAAGCTTTGCTTCCTCTATAATGGACTCGTGGGATCTGGTCTGTATGATACGTCCCTGATGGAAGGTCAGGGCACAGAAATTACAGCCGCCAAAACAGCCACGGTTTGAAATCAGGGAGAATTTAACCTCCTTGATTGCAGGTATGCCGCCAGCCTCCTCATAGATTGGATGGTAGGTTCTCATATATGGCAGGGCATATGTGTTATCCATCTCCTCCTGGGACAGGGGCTTCTGTGGTGGATTCTGCACTACAAAGGTCTTGTTGTCATAAGGCTCGTAGAGTCTCTTTGCTGCAAAAGGGTCTGTATTGCAGTACTGGGTATAAAAGCTCTGGGCAAAGGAACGCTTGTCCTCTTTTATCAGGTCATAATCTGGCAGCTTTATCGCATCATAGATTATGGACTCATCCTTAGTCTTAAATACTGTGCCATCTATAAAGGTAATATCCTTTATGTCGATTCCTGATTCCAGAGCATCGGCAATCTCTATTATGCTCCGCTCTCCCATACCGTAGGATATAATGTCAGCGCCAGAGTCTAAAAGGATAGACCTTTTTACCTTATTTGACCAGTAGTCATAGTGAGCCATTCTTCTGAGGCTCGCCTCTATTCCACCTATGATAATCGGTGTTTTCTTGTAGGTATGCCTGATTAGATTACAGTATACAACTGTGGCGTAATCAGGCCTCTTGCCCATAACTCCACCAGGAGTAAAGGAATCCTTTTCTCTTCTCTTTTTTGATACAGAATAATGGTTGACCATGGAATCCATATTTCCAGCAGACACGAGAAAGCCCAGCCTTGGCTCACCCAGGACTGAAATGGAAGCATCATCCTTCCAGTCTGGCTGTGGGATTATTCCTACAGTATATCCATGCTGCTCCAAAAGTCTTGAAATTATGGCATGACCAAAGGATGGGTGGTCTACATAGGCATCACCGCATACATAGACGAAATCAAGCTGGCTTATTCCCCGCTCCTCCATATCCTGTTTTGAAATTGGTAAAAAACCATTTGCCATGTTTTGCTCCTTGGTAAAATTATATGTCATCTATTGTTATTTTCTTATATGTGCCTATTGGCAGGTCTTTAAGCTCCAGACTGCCAAAGGTCTCCCGGCGTAAATATGTCACCTCGCAGCCCACAGCCTTAAACATCCGCTTGACCTGATGAAAGCGTCCCTCACTTATGCTAAGCCTTGCAGCAGGAGAATCCTCATGAAGAATCTCCAAATCCGCAGGCAGGGTCAGCTTGTCATCTCCTATGTCTACTCCATCCCTAAAAAGCTGCACTGCTTCCTCTGGCACTGGCTTGTCAAGCCTTGCATAGTAGGTCTTTATGACATGATGGGCAGGGCTTAAAAGCTCATGGCTTAATCTGCCATCATTTGTGATAAGCAGCAAGCCCTCTGTGTCTAAGTCCAGCCTGCCCACAGGAGAACAGTCCTTCCTGCACTCCTCTGGCATATAGTCCATGACTGTCTTGTGGAGGTTGTCCTTATTTGCTGTGACACAGCCTGCTGGCTTATGAAAGATATAGTATAAATATTTTTCATAGAAAACCTGTTTATTATCAAGGCAGATTATGTCCTTATTTTCATCAATTTTAAGGTCTGATGCCTTGGTGACACTGTCATTTACAGATACCCGTCCTGCTTTTACGATTTTTTTAACCTCAGACCGGGTTCCAAGCTGGCAGTCACATAAGAATTTATCTAATCTCATCATATATTATTTTGCTTCTTCTAAGAATTTTACAAGGAAATTCCAGTATCTCTCAGTTGATGAGATGCTAAGTCTCTCCTTTGGTGTATGAATATCATAGTTTGTTGGTCCAAAGGATACACAGTCAAGGTTTGGAATCTTGTCTGAGAGGATTCCGCACTCAAGTCCTGCATGGATTGCAGTAAGCTTTGGCTCTTTGCCAAACAGGTCTTTGTATACCTTTGTAACCTGTGGTCTTAAGGTTGAGTGGTCGTTGTATTCCCATGCTGGATACTCTCCCTCTACCTCGCACTCACCACCGAGCATTTCGATTATGTTCATTACTCTTCTCTTTAAATCCTCTTTTCGTGTTGCCACGCTGCTTCGTATAGAGGTTAAGGTGTTAAGTGCATCCTCTTTAAGCTCAAGAATACCCAGGTTTAATGATGTTTCAACCAGTCCAGGGATTACCTGGCTCATATTAATCACGCCATTTGGAACAGTTCTTAAGTAAAGGATTACTTTGTTTACACTTGCATAATCAAGGACATCCTTTTCAGCCATCTGACCAAATGATAAATCAATTCTTGTAGCAGGGTCTGCAACTGACAGCTCTGCGGCAAGCTCTTTTGCTGTTGCATTTACAATTCTTGTCACATCATCCTTTGCTTCCTCTGGAATAAGGAGTGTGGCTGTACTCTCACGTGGGATTGCATTATCCTTTAAGCCACCCTTAAAATCAAGGATGCCAAATGGCAGCTCATTGAATATATTTTCAAGGACTCTGCCCATAAGGATATTGGCATTGCCGTGCTCCTTGTGTATCTCAGCCCCTGAGTGTCCGCCGTCTAAGCCTGTCAGTGTAATAGTTGTCTCAAGTCCTGTCTGGGCAGTTCTTGTAAGAGGGATTGATGAGTTAATGCTCATACCTCCTGCACAGCTTGTGAGGAATTCTCCCTCCACATCACTGTCGATATTTAACATGATATGTCCCTTTAACATTGACAGGTCAATATCTACAGCACCTAACATGCCGATTTCCTCGTCAACTGTGATTACTACCTCAAGTCTTGGATGCTTAAGCTCATCTGAATCAAGTAAGGCAAGTGCATAGGCAACAGCGATTCCATCGTCACCACCTAATGTAGTGTCCTTTGCCTTTACAAAGTCACCATCTACATACAGCTCAAGTCCATCCTTCTCAAAATCTATTGTGGAGCCATTCTCCTTCTCACAGACCATATCCATGTGTCCCTGGATGATGATTGGCTCTGCACTTTCGTAACCTGCTGATGCTTCCTTGATGATTACAACATTGTTTAACTCATCCTGATAGTGCTCAAGCTTTCTCTCCTTTGCAAAGCTTACCAGATAGTCACTTATCTGCTTTGTGTTTCTTGAACCATGAGGTATATTTGCAATCTCCTCGAAATAATAAAATACTTTTTGTGGATTTAATTTTTCTAATGCTCTCATATTTGTCTCCTTATCTAAATAAAATATAATATGAAAAAAATATTATTTGTAATTACTTCTGTAAGTATAATTGTTTTCTTTGTTTTGTGTCCTGCCAAGGCGGCAGAAGCCTCTTTAAACGGAATAATGCTTTGGTATCACAACATCTTTCCTGTCCTGTTTCCGTGCATTATTATTTCAAATATTATCTTAAACACCAGGCTCCTTGACAGCTTTAAGGACTCAAAATGGATGATATTTGTGCTTGTAATCTGCGGCATGGCATTGGGCTTTCCTGTGGGCGGCAAGCTCACAGCCGACCTCTACAAACGCAGATACTTAAACTATAATCAGGCAAATTATATATTTCCCCTGATAAATAATATCAGCCCATCCTTTGTGGCATCAGTCATGCTGACCCAGTGTCTTGGACTTTATGACATGACACTTATCTCCTTTGCCATACTCTACGCTCCATCCGCAATAATGGCACTGTATTACGGAATAAAATACAGACCAAAGACTGCAAAAACAAAGAAAATAAAAACGACGTCAAGATTTCGGATTAATATGCAAATCATTGACGTCGGAATAATAAGCGGTTTTGAAACCCTTATTAAGCTTTGTGGTTATATAGTAATTTTTTCTATTATTGTACAGATAATAAAATCCATTGCGCACAATGATGCCCTGATAGTATGTATTGCAACAGGTATTGTGGAAGTGACAAACGGAGTAATCAATGTAGGACTCCTGGATATAGCACAGGATACAAAATATATCATATCCATGTTTCTGGCATCCTTTGGAGGAATCTCCTGCTTTGCACAGGCAAAATCCATCATGGAGGACACCGATATCAGTCCACTTAATTACATATTAGTCAAGCTACTTATGTCAGCTGTCACAGTCATACTTTCGCTGTTGGTTTTATTCTTCCTCAGATGACACTGAGATATTTGTAATATCAATCTTTGATAAATTTGAGTCCTCTGTATCAGAAGTCTTTGCTGTCTGAGGCTCCTCCTCTGGCTCCTGTGGGAATAGCTGGGCACGGTTTGCTGAAACCACATCAAGATATTCCTGCAATGAATTAACCAGATTCTCGCTTCTCGCCTTGGTAGTATCGATGGAAGATGATAAAATATCCTCAATACCCTTAAGCTGGCTGTCTGTATATGCCATAGCTCCCATTCTCAGACTGTTTGCCTCATTTGTGGCATTGTCAAGAATCTCCTGAGCCTGCTTTGTGGCAATCTGCACTACCTCATTTGCCTGGGCATATGCCTGCTGCATAATCTGGTGTTCGCTCACAAGCTCATTTGTCTGTATCTGGGCCTGGGCGATAATCTGGTCTGCCTTAGCCTGGGCATCAGCAAGAATTGCCTCCTTGTTGCTGATAATTTTCTGGTATCTTTTGATTTCCTCAGGCGTTTTTGTCCTTAATTCCTGAATAAGCTCTTCGAGTTCCTCTTTATTTACAAGGATTTTATTGCTTGAAAGAGCGGCATATTTGCATGAGTTGATGTACTCCTCTATCTCCTCGATAATCTGTTCCATTCTACTGCTCATACGAATTTCTCCTTATCTGCTAATATTATATTTCGCATAAATTCTATCTATAAATTGCTCTGGAACGAATTTAGAAATATCACCACCATAGGATGCGAATTCCTTTACAATAGTCGAACTAAGGTATGAATAGTTCAAATTGGTGGTTAAAAATATGGTCTCAATATTAGAATCCTGCACATGATTGGACTGGGCAATCTGAAGCTCATACTCAAAATCAGTCACAGCACGTAAGCCTCTCACTATAATAGTGGCATCTATCTGATTCATATAATCAACCAGAAGACCATCAAAGGAACCAACTGTTACATTTGGTATATCCTTAGTCATCTCCTTAATCATGTTAACACGTTCTTCTAAAGAAAACAACGAATTTTTTGAACTGTTATTGAGTACTCCAACCACCAGCTCATCCACGATTTTTGATGATCTCTCTATAATATCTAAATGACCAAATGTTACAGGGTCAAAGCTTCCCGGGTATATTGCTTTTTTCATTATTTATCCTCTGTTTTCTTTATAAACACATGCTGGTTTGTCTTGTAGGCTTTTGTTTTTACAATCTCAAAACCAAGCTCAGCCAGGTAGTCAAAGTCTGTCTCAAGTGAAGCCTCAACTACGATTACTGTATCCTCCTTGAGTAAAGGACTGTCCTGTAACTGGTAGAGGACATCCTTTTCAAGCTCCTTGTTGTATGGCGGATCCATAAATATAATGTCAAATCTGTACTTTCCCTCAAGGGTCTTGATGGCTGTCACAGCATCTGTTGTCATAAGTTTAGACTGGCTGTCAAATTTGGTAAAATGTATATTGTCCTCAATACAGGCAGCTGCTTTTCTTGAATTTTCAACAAAGACAGCATAGTTTGCGCCACGGCTTATTGCCTCAAGTCCAATCTGGCCACTGCCTGCAAATAAATCAAGAAAATACGAGCCTGGCACATCAAACTGTAAGACGTTAAACAAGGTCTCTTTTGTCTTGTCTGTGGTAGGTCTGGTATCTTTTCCCTCGATAGTCTTTAAGGGAAGACTTCTGGCTGTTCCTGCAATAATTCTCATAGAATATCCTCCACTACTTCTGATCCTTTAATACATCCTTGTTCTTGATGATGTAATCAATCAGGGAAATAACTGTAAGTGCCAGTGCCACATAGATTAATATGGTTCCGATAACATCAAATACAGGATTTGGAATGTTAAGGATTAAGACAATAACCATAAGCATCTGGAAGGTTGTCTTGAATTTGCCCCAGTAGCTTGCAGCTATTACCACACCGTTGTCTGATGCGATAAGACGGAAGCCGCTGATGATAAACTCTCTTGAAATAATGATTATTACAATCCATGCTGGAAGCTGGTCTGTAGATACAAGACAAATCATTGCAGAGCATACTAAAAGCTTGTCTGCCAGTGGATCCATAAATTTTCCAAAGTTTGTGACAAGATTGTATTTTCTTGCAATTTTTCCATCAAGCATATCTGTAAGGCTTGCAACGATAAAGATTGCAACTGCAATATAGTTTCCGCAGCCCTCAAAATATGGAGCTAAAAGGAAAAATACAAAAAATGGAATAAGTATTACTCTGAATAAAGTTAATTTGTTTGGTAAATTCATAATGTCTCTCCTATCAAATCATATTCATATGCACCGATGACCTTAACCTTTACGATGTCACCAGTCATAAGCTCTTCATCAGTATTTATAAAGATATAGCCGTCTACATTAGGTGCATCTCTGTAAGTTCTACCGATATACGCATTTTCATCTGCTACCTTGCCTTCTATGAAAGCGTAGGTCTCCATACCCTTAAGAGTCTCATTTTTATCAAAAATAACCTCTTCCTGAAGCTCCATGACATCTGCCTGCCATTCTGCCTTGGTCTCTTCGTCCACCTGGTCTGGCATGTCAAACGCCTTAGTGCCCTCCTCTGGTGAGTAGATAAAGGCTCCCAGCCTGTCAAATTCCATATCATTTACAAACTGCATAAGCTCCTCATGGGCTTCCGCTGTCTCCCCAGGGAATCCACAGATTAAAGTGGTACGCAGGGTGATGTCTGGAATACGCTCTCTTAAGTGGTTTGCAATATCAATGATGTCCTGCTTTGTGGTCTTTCTGTTCATCCGCTTTAATATATCGTCATTGCAGTGCTGTATAGGCAGGTCAAGATAATGGCACACTTTTTTATTTCTGATAATTGAGTCAATCAGTTCCTCATAGATTTCCTCCGGATAGCAGTACATAATCCTGATCCAGAAAAGTCCATCTATCTTGTTTAACTCGTCCAAAAGCAGATGGAGTGATTTCTTTCCATACAAATCTACGCCATACAGGGTAGTCTCCTGTGCCACCAGAATTAATTCCTTAACTCCTCCTGCCACAAGCTCTCTCGCCTGTGCCACCAGCTCCTCCATAGGGACGCTTCTGTAACGCCCACGCACTGATGGAATCAGTGCGTGGGCGTTACAGAAG
>CAVKUD010000099.1:0-10749 GCA_963659315.1 Senegalimassilia sp.
CCTTTGCCTCTGCCATCTCAGGTGTAAGCTCATAGTACTCTACGATTGATGGCTTTCCATCCTCAAGACACATAGCTCCAACTCTCTCATAAGGGTCAACCTTGCGGACAACCTTGGCTCCGCTCACACAACCAGACTCAATAGTTGCACCTACAAATACAGGGTCTGCTATCTGCTGGAGCACATTGTCTACTGCAAATACATTGAGCCACTCTATGCCCTTTTCCTTAAGGTCAGCATCAAGACCAGCCTTGATAAGTGACTTAAACCAGCCACCATTACCATTTGGTGACATGGCAAGTGAGTCCTCCGCCTCAACAAGCACATTACCATCAAAGTCTACAGCCGGTACCATTTCCTGCACGAAGAACTTCACATAATCTGAATTATATCCAAAGAAATCATGCTCCTTAAAAAATTCTCTTGTCTGCTCATCATTCTTCTCACTGGTCATAATATAAAGTGGAACCCATGCATCTGCTGCAATTGTAACCTTTTTAAGGTTTGCAATAAGCTGTTCAAAAATGTAAAGCTCCTTAGTCTCTCCAATATTGTACATGCCCTTAGCTTTGTCAAAGCCAAGACGTGTACCCTGACCACCAGCCAGAAGGATTGCTCCCACCTTGCAGTGCTTAATTGCATCAATGCCCACTGCTGTATATTTATCCTTGTCTGCCTCTATCTCAGAAAGCTCCATTGCACCAAGAGGAGAAAAAGTTCCTCTCTTCTGCTCCTTATTATGAATGGCATCCAGGTTTGACCAATCCATTTCTTCCAGCTGCTTTTCAAGCCTTTCTGGGATATCCTTTCCTACAAATGCAGATAAATATTTCTGGTTTGTGCTCTTTATTTTATCAATTACTCTCTGTTCCAATGTAAATAACCTCCGTACATATACCTGTTATTGATTCTCAGTTTCAGTATCCTGACTCTTTGATTCCTTATTCTGGGTCTTTGTCGCCTCAGTTCCGTCTGCCCCAACGGTCTCATTATAGTTAGATGTATCTATACCCTCTGTGTCCTTAGTAATGCCTGTGACATTGACAATCTCCTCACTCGTTGCCTTTACAGTATCTGATGGCACATAATCGGCATCATCATAGAGATACTCATGCAGCTGTATAACATTTGTCTCCAAATCCGCTGCAACTACAGTTGAACCGCATTTTGGCAGTGAAGCTGTAGCAAGCTTGAATGGGAAACCTGTTGTTGACTGGATTTCGTATTTATTTACATCCTTTGCCAGTCCTACAAGCTGGGTGATTGAAAGGCTTGTGCTTATATCATCAAATATATCGCTGCAGAGGGTAGTAAGGGTCATAACATCTGCTTCCTTTGCCTTTGCAAGCATAGCCTGTATAACAAGTCTCTGTCGTGATGCTCTTAAGAAATCATCTCCTGCTGTATATCTGACACGTGAATAGGCTACTGCCTGTACACCATCAAGGTGGGTCATGCCTCCGCCAGTCACATAGCTTGATGAGTAGCCTGTTGTCTGCTGTATCTCATCAATATATGGCTGCATAACAGAAGCCTCATCAGTTGTCACTTCCAAATCAATACCGCCAAGAGCGTCTACTGCTTCTATCAGTGCTCTCCAGTCAACACACACATACTCTGTAATTGTAAGGTCGAGGTTAGCGTTTAACATCTGGACTGCGCTCTCTACTCCGCCCTTTGCATAGGCAGCATTTGCTTTTCTGTATGTGTTATCTCCTATATCCAGATAAGTGTCTCTGTAGACAGATGCAATTTTTACTTCTTTTGTGTCCTCATTTATGCTGGCAATCATAATTGAGTCAGAATTTCCTGTGTTGTAATTTCCGTTTGTCCTGTTGTCAAGACCAAACAGGGCTATATTGACATAGCCATCCATTGACTCAAGGGCAGCGTCACTCAAGTCATCATTAATTCCTGCATCCTTTAAATCACTGAAATTAATCTTACCAAAGGTCATATTGTAGAGTGCCAATACAACCAGAATTATTATAAGCACAAGAATCTCTACTGCAAATAACAGGAGCTTCTTCTTTGCTTTCATTTTTTTCTTTCTAGCCATCTTATTATCCTTTTTTCCTACAATGAATATACATCCATGCGTCAGAATAATCTTTTCTCTCTTTCTCACTCATATCTGAGTATTTTGTAAATTCAAGATTAGTGAGCTTCATCTGCTCATTTCCGCATTTGTAACATTCTACGTCCTTGCGGCGGGATACGACACGCACCCAGCCACACTCAGGACATATGTATACTTTCATCATAATTTTTACTCAAACATCTTCAATGTCTCAGCTGATAATTTATCAAGCTTTGCCTGTGAATCTGCAAGTGACTCTCCTTTTACTCCAAAATAGAATTTAATCTTAGGCTCTGTACCTGAAGGACGTACACAGCACCATGCATTGTCCTCAAGTTCATAATACAGTACATTTGAGCTTGGAAGTCCTGTAGGAGCAACCTGACCTGTCACCATATCTTTTCTTGTGTCATTCTTGTAATCTCTTATTGCAAGAACCTTGTAGTCACCAATCTGGGCTGGAGCTTTTTCTCTTGCATTTGACATAATTGTATCAATCTGGGCTGCACCATCAATTCCCTTTAAGGTCATTGTTGATATACCCTCACGGTAATATCCGTACTTCTCATACATATCAATCATGCCATCCCAGAGTGTCTTGCCCTGTGACTTATAAAAAGCTGCAACCTCACAGAGCATACATACTGCTGCTGGTGCATCCTTGTCTCTTGCATATGTTCCTGGAAGACATCCATAGCTTTCTTCCATTCCGAATACATAATTGTTGCAGCCAGTCTTTTCAAACTTAAGCATCTGCTCTCCGATATACTTAAATCCAGTGAGCACCTCAATGAGCTTTACTCCATATGCAGAAGCGATAGCCTTTGCCATGTCTGTAGAAACAATAGACTCTACTAAGGCAGGATTCTCTGGCATGGTATTGTTCTTTGTCTTTTCACTTAAGATATACTCAGCGATAAGCATTGCTGACATATTTCCTGTGAATGTCACATACTCGCCTGTCTTTGTATCCTTGCAGTATACACCGAGACGGTCTGCGTCAGGGTCAGTAGCAAGCACGATATCTGCATCCTTTTCCTTGGCAAGCTTAAGGGCAAGCTCCCATGCATCAGGGTTCTCCGGATTAGGATATGGAGCTGTAGGGAAGTTACCATCTGCTACAGCCTGCTGTGGCTCAATATATACATTCTCAAATCCAAGGTCTGAAAGTACACGCTTTACAGGGCGGAGTCCTGTACCATGAAGTGGTGTGTATACAATCTTGATATCCTTTGCCATACTCTTAATGATTTCAGGATGGATGGAAAGCTTACGAAGCTCTGAGAAATATCCCTCCTCAACATCATCACTGATTACATTGTAAAGTCCAGCCTTAATCGCCTCATCCTTATCCATAGTCTTAACCATGTCAAATGATGTAACCTTGGCAACCTCAGCCATAATGCTTGTGTCGTGAGGTGGTGTTACCTGTGCGCCATCCTCCCAATACACCTTATATCCATTATACTCACGAGGATTATGACTTGCTGTGATTACAACACCTGCCAATGTGCCAAGTGTCCTCACTGCATATGAAAGCTCTGGAACAGGTGCAAGCTGTGGAAATACATATGTCTTAATACCGTTGGCGTTAAGGCAGAGTGCTGTTGCATCTGTAAACTCATCATGCATGTTTCTCGAATCATGTGCGATTGCAACTCCTCTTTTAGCTGCTTCCTCTCCCTGTGAAAGAATGTAGTTTGCAAGTCCCTGTGTAGCCTGACGGACTGTGTAAATATTCATACGGTTAGTACCAGCACCTATTACTCCTCTGAGTCCTGCTGTACCAAACTCTAATGTGCGGTAAAAACGATCCTCTATCTCCTTATCATTGCCCTCAAGCGCCTTAAGCTCAGCTCTTGTAGCCTCATCAAAATAAGGATCTGTACACCACTTTTCATATTCTGCTCTGAAATCCATCTGTCTTATATCCTCCTGATTTTATAATCTAAAACCCTCTCAACAAATCCATGGTTGATTTTATCATAATATTTGTTTTTTGGAAAGATTTAACTATTTAATAAACTATTTATTAATAATCTGTTCTATCTTTGTTTTCATAAGCTCAAATGCCACGTCATTCATTCCACTGTTAATGACAAGGTCTGCCAGATACTTTGTAGGCTCTACATATATGTAATGCATAGGCTTTACAGTTTCAAGATACTGTCTGGCAATATCCTCCACGTCACGGCCACGCTCTTTTACGTCCCTTACCACACGTCTTAAGATACGCTCATCTGCATCTGCCTCAACAAACACCTTAATGTCCATCAGGTTTCTCAGCTCGACATTTTCCAGTGCCAGTATCCCCTCAATCAGAAGTACCTTTCTTGGTTTTACAGTCACGGTTTCTTTGGCACGGGTATGGATAGTGTAATCATATGTAGGGCTCTCGATAGTCCTGCCCTCCTTGAGTGCCTTCACATGTGAAATCATAAGGTCAGTCTCAAGAGAATCCGGAGAATCATAATTCACCTTTTTTCTCTCCTCAAAGGGAATATCATCCTGTGCCTTATAATAATTATCATGATATAATACGGAAATCTCGTCTCCAAAGGCATCCTTAAGTCTGTTTGTAAATGTAGACTTACCAGAGCCTGTTCCACCTGCAATTCCTATTACTGTACAATTCATATAATATCCTCTTCATCCTAAATCAGTTTATTGATTAACATTTTTCTATCAGTCACACAGTATAGCGCAAATATTACTTTTTGCCAAGCAATCAGCCAATTTTGTCTATATTCTTCTCGCTGCTGTCACTTATGATATAATGAGGTCTTCTTTTAGTCTCTGTGTACGTCTTGCCGATATATTGACCTATCACGCCCAGGCAGAACAGCTGTATGCCACCTATAAATACAATTATGCAGACAGTTGAAGCCCAGCCTGCAACCGGGTCTCCAAAGACCAGCCTTCTTATCACAATAAATAACAATGCCAGAAAGGATAAGCCTGTGCAGCTGATGCCAAACCATGAGGCAACTGCCAGCGGTGCATCGGAAAAATCCACGATTCCCTGTATGGAATACTTTAACAGCTTCCAGAAGCTCCACTTGGTTTCTCCTGCTATCCTCTTCACATTCTCATATGGATACCAGTATGTCCTGTAGCCAATCCAGCCATATATGCCCTTGGAAAATCTGTTTCTCTCACTAATTGCAACAATAGCCTCTGTCATATCCCTGGTCATAAGGCGGTAATCTCTGGCTCCATCAACTATATCTGCATCTGAAATCCTGTTTATCAGCTTATAAAACTGTCTCGCACAAAATGAACGGATTACAGGCTCACCCTTTCTGGTCACACGCCTTGTAGCCACACTGTCATATTCTCCAGACTCAAGTATCTTAAGCATATCAGGCAGTAAAGCAGGCGGATCCTGAAGGTCTGCATCCATCACTGCCACGTAATCGCCTGTGGCAGTGCAAAAGCCTGCATACATAGCCGCTTCCTTTCCAAAATTTCTGGAAAATGATATGTATTTTACTACATCCTGTTCTTCACTGAATCCCTTTATTATCTGTAATGTGTTATCTGTCGAACCATCGTCCACGTAGATTATCTCAAAAGAATAGTCCGATAAATCGGACATTATCTTATTTATTTCCTTATCAAATTCAGGCAGTCCCTCAGCTTCGTTAAAGCAGGGAATAATAAGGCTTACTTTTTTCATGCCATTTCCACCTCCTTATGTAAATTCAATTCTGCCAATTTTACACCCATACATTATTTTTATACATTTATTACAAGTCATTGCAAATTCTCTGCTCATCATTTACATATGGCAAACAAGCCTGCATCCTTTGTAATCCTAAAGCCCTTATCAGTCTTTTTTTTCACAAAAGTTCTAAACTCATTATACCTGTCAAGAATGTACTGATTCTGGTTCCCGTGACAGGACAAAATGTATGAAATAAGTGCCTCTGGCTCTGTCACAAAAAGCGAATCCTCATACTGCCTCCATTCACAGCAGCCTCCTGGGAAATATGGCATTAAAAGCTCCTTGCCATTTTCCTTTCCAAATTTATCATACAAGTGATTCTTTGAAAGTAGAATCCTGTCGTCAAAATCTGACACCAGCTGGCTGATTTCCCTCATATGGGAGGTGCCATATGTACTGCCCACAAAACTTCCCCCTGTTTTCAGGCACCTCGCAATCTCTCTTGCCGCTTTTCCCACATCATCACAGTAAAAAAGCACATGATTGGCAATTATTATATCAAAGCTCTCATCCTTATAAGGAAGCTTGTTACAATCCGCCACCTTAAATGCAAAGCGTTTATCCTTTGGTCCTATATTTCTTCTGGCATCACGGAGCATTCCCTCCGATACATCTGTGAGTGTTATGCTTACATTTTCTGGAATATTATCCATGTTCTCGCTCCACAGGGAGCCATCACCACAGCCAATTTCCAATATTGATATTTGAACACCGTTCAATCGGTTAGTTTTCTCGTCTTGTATTTGCCTGCACAATGCCATGCACTGCTCAAAAACCCAGTTGAACCAGCCCTGCTTGTTCACAGAATACCGTTTGTGGAGATTAATCCTTGATGTAATATTTGACGCATTCTGGTACTGGTTTTTAAGGCTTTTTTCCATGCCAGTCATGTGAATAAGGTCAAGCATCTGATTCCAGTCTATGGTATGCTGCTTCTCGATTGCAAGGGAGGTATCCCTGATGGCTTTTTCCACATTCTGCAAATGCTCAATTCTGTCCTGCACCAGCTTGAGCTGTAGATTGAGGGACTCCGCCATAAAATGATAGTCTGAATCGTCAATCGTCATCTCCTTTATATCATCCAGCGAAAAGCCCAGATACTTGAGCAGGATAATCTGCTGAAGCCTGGCAAAATCAGCATCCGAGTAATACCTGTTACCATTCTCATTCCGTACAACAGGCTTTAAAATATTATGTTCATCGTAATACCTGAGTGTCTTCTTGGTGATATGTGCCATTTTGGCAAACTCACCTGAAGAATATAATTTTTCTTTTTCCATAATGCTATGATAACGTTTTATATGCCTTAACTCAAGAAAAAACTCCCATATCTGTTGCAGGATTTGCTGCAATCAATGAGAGTTTTCATAAAATTTTGATTTAATTATCTTTACTGCATACAGTTGACTTCCTTGTACTTCCACAGCATCTCGGCATGGTTCTGCTCTTCAATCTGAATATCTGCCAGAGCCTTTCTGATTGCTGGCTCGCCGAAAATAAATACATCTGTGTTATACTCTCCTGATACCAGCTTCTCTGTGCCTATGCAGTCTGTGGCAAGAAAGCAGTCGTGCTTTTTGTCCTCTGAGTTGGCGCAGCAGGCATATGTCGCCTTTGGATTATAGTCAGCTCCCTTGCTATCGTTGCAGTCACACTTTGGGATTTTCCCGTCAATCATCTGGGTTAAGGTGTCGTAGTGCTTCTGCTCCTCCTTGGCAAGCTGGGAAAACAAGTTTTTTAAGACTGTGTCCTTGGCTTCCTTCTCGTATTTTGTGTACTTGTCGATGCAGGACTGTTCCTGGGTGCGTAAGTCCTCTAGGGCTGTGATTTCTTTTGATGTTAATACCATATTATCTACCTCCTGGGTGTTTTCCATAGTATTATGGGTAGATTTTTGGGTTTTATACATATTTATGTTAGGTTTTGATGGGAGATTGCAAAAATCAGTTCAGGATAACTATCGCACAATTCAGGTAAAAGGCAAATATACACCATATCAGGTATGGTATCTGAAGCCGTCCTGCCAATACATCACATTCCGTAAACTTCATTATCATTTTTGCCACAGCTATTATTAGAAATACTAATATTATAAGTGCTATTATTCTGTTTTCTAATACAAAAAACACTGGTGTCCACAGAAAATTTAGTCCGAGCTGTATCGCATATATAAAGTATGCTTCCATTTTACTGCTGTCTGTGATTCTGTTTTTGCTGCATATCAGATATGTACTTACACCCATCAGTATGTATAGTATTGTCCAGACTATTGGAAAAACTATGGCTGGCGGTGCAAACATCGGCAGTTCCAAGTCCTTATATGCTGAAAATGTGTCTGATGAAATCAATGCTGAGAATGCCCCCACTGCTAATGGTATTGCAAGATTTATTACTAATTTTGCTAATTTACTATCCATGGATTTTCCTTTGCTACGCTTATTCTCTTTATTTATTTTATGCTTTATGGACTGCTGGTATGACAGAAAAAGCCGTGGCATATTCTCATAGCCACGGCTTTTATCATCTCATATTCACTTCTGCAAATTTAGTATAGACTAGAACTTAAATGTATTCTCAAGTGTATCCCACTTCTGATCCTTGTCACTTAAGTTAATTGGTGTGCCATCCTCAAGTGTGTAGCCTGAGCCATCTGCACTGCCTGGGTAGTCACCCTTAAGCTGTGGCCACTCAATTCCGATTGCTGGATCATTCCATGCCAATCCTCCCTCGTCTCCCTGATGCCAGAAGTCTGTAACCTTATAACAGAACTCCGCTACATCTGAAAGTACAAGGAAGCCATGGGCAAAGCCTTCTGGTATAAGGAACTGTACCTTATTCTCCTCTGTAAGCTCTACTCCATACCATTTTCCGTATGTTTTTGAATCACTTCTTAAGTCTACAGCAACATCAAATACTGAGCCTTTTACTGCACGCACAAGCTTTGCCTGTGGGTACTCCTTCTGGAAATGAAGACCTCTTAACACTCCCTTTGTAGAGCATGACTGGTTATCCTGTACAAATACTCTGTCGATTCCAGCTTCCTGCATATCTCTTGAGTTGTATGTCTCCATGAAATATCCTCTGTTGTCTCCGTGAACTGCTGGCTTTATGATGCAGAGACCTTCGATGCCGCCTACGTTCTTTTCAACTGTAATCTGTCCCATGATTATTTCCTTTCCATATTTAGAATTCGATTTCATCAAGATAACGGCTAAGTGCATCCTGCCATGTAGGAAGTGGCTTAAATCCGTTTTCTACTAACTTGCTCTTGTCAAGGCGGCTGTTAAATGGACGGGCTGCCTTTGATACGCCATACTCTGCTGTTGTGACAGGGCTTACTGTAAGTCTGTCCTCTGAGTACTCTGTATGTCCCTTCTCTACTGCCTGACGGAAGATTTCCTTTGTGAAATCATACCAGCTGATATATCCGCCTTCGTTTGTTGCATGATAGTATCCATACTTTTCAGTCTCCACCATATCTACAAGAAGTCTTGATAAATCAAGTGTATATGTTGGTGTTCCTATCTGATCATTTACTACAGTCAGCTTATCATGTGTCTTGCCAACATTGAGCATTGTCTTGATGAAGTTCTTTCCGTTTACTCCAAATACCCATGCAATACGGACGATAAAATATTTCTCAAGTGTGTTTGCTACTGCAAGCTCACCCTCAAGCTTTGTCTTTCCATAGACATTAAGAGGTGCGTAATCCTTGCAGTCTGGCTGCCATGGAGTCTCCCCCTGTCCGTTGAATACATAGTCTGTGCTGATGTATACCATCTTGCAGTCAAGCTTCTTACATACGTCTGCAATATTCTGTGTTCCATCTGCATTAATTGCATGTACCTTTTCAGCCTTGTCTTCATCCTCTGCAAGGTCTACTGCTGTCCATGCTGCACAGTGGATGACTACGTCTGGATTTGCCTCTGTAATCACCTTTTCAACTGCTGCCTTATCTGTAATATCCATTGCAACATATGGCATTGTGGTGACAGCAGTGCCATCCTGGGCTCCACTGTACTCAGGAGCAATATCACTGCCAATTCCTTCGTAGCCACGTGCTGCTAAGTCATTCATCACGTCGTGTCCGAGCTGGCCGCCGACACCTGTTACGAATATTTTCATATTTTGGTCTCCTTTTGCTTTGCTTATACATGTTGATAATATGTTATCACATATGAAAATAATTGTTAGGAAGCTGCTTCCTGCAAGCAGCCGCAGCTTCCCCTCCCTTGCTGGTCTATTATCGCAGATAGAATCAGCGCATATGCGCAAAACCAGCTGACTTTGTCAGCTGCCGCACTTCGTGCTTATCGTTTTGCTTATATACGTTGATTCTATGCTACCGCATACGAAATATAGTCATGAAGTCTGCCGTCTGCAAGCAGCCGCAGCCTCCCTGGCTATATTTCTATCTGCGATAATAGTTATCTATTCGCGTACATCTTCTCATAATAATTCTGGTACTCGCCTGAGATAATCTCTTCCCACCAGTCCTTATTCTCAAGATACCACTTGATTGTCTTCTTGATTCCATCCTCGAATTTTGTCTCTGGAAGCCAGCCAAGTTCGTTGTGAATCTTTGTTGGGTCGATTGCGTAACGCATATCATGTCCCTTACGGTCTGCTACATATGTGATTAAGTCCTCTGACTTTCCTAATTCCTTGCAGATAATCTTTACGATTTCAAGGTTTGTCTTCTCGTTATGTCCACCTACGTTGTATACCTCTCCAACCTTTCCATTGTGGATGATGAGGTCGATTGCCTTGCAGTGATCCTCTACATATAACCAGTCACGAACGTTCTCACCTGTTCCATATACTGGGAGTGGCTTATCGTTTAATGCGTTTGCAATCATAAGTGGGATAAGCTTCTCTGGGAAGTGGTATGGTCCGTAGTTGTTTGAGCAACGGCTGATTGTTACAGGAAGTCCATATGTTC
>CAVKUD010000100.1:0-10640 GCA_963659315.1 Senegalimassilia sp.
ATATGGCATTGATATGTCCAACAAGAAGAGTATTATACAGGGAAGGCTTGATAATTTCGTCAGGCTTCATGGATATGGGACATATACCCAGTTTATGGATGCCCTGCAAAGTGACATAACAGGCAGCATGGAGAAAAAGCTGGTAGATTTGCTGTCTACAAACCACACCTATTTTATGAGGGAGACAGAGCATTTTGATTATCTGAAAAATGTTGTTCTGCCAGAGCTTAAGCAGACAGAGGCTGTAAGCAGAGACCTGCATATCTGGTGTGCTGCTTCGTCATCCGGTGAGGAAGCATATACACTTGCGATGATACTCATGGATTTCTTTGGATTGGAGCATAATAACTGGGACACACAGATTCTTGCGACAGACATATCCAATGAGGTCTTAAAAAAGGCGCTGGCAGGCAGATACTCTGCGGAACAGATAGAGCCACTGCCAGATAACTGGAAGAGGCGTTATTTCAGAGCCATAAACGGGACAGATGAGTATGTGGTGACAAATGAATTAAAGGCAGAGGTTTTGTTCAGAAAATTCAACCTGATGGATGCCTTTCCATTTAAGAAGCCATTACATGTAGTCTTTATGAGAAATGTACTTATATATTTTGATGCCCCGACCAAACAGAGGGTGTTAAAAAAGGTATATGACTCTCTACTGCCGGGAGGCTATCTCTTTATAGGCAAGACAGAGACATTAGACAGAGATATGGTTCCATTTAAGCTTGTGGGACCTGCAATATATAGAAAGTAACAGATTAGAGGAAAAACTGATGCGGCAGATAAAAGTATTAGTTGTCGAGGATTCTCTGGTATTCAGAGAACTGTTAGTGGCAAACCTGAATAAGGATCCGGCAATACAGGTGGTTGCAACTGCAACTGATCCTTATGAGGCAAGAGATAAAATAATAAAGTATAAACCAGATGTCATGACCCTGGATATTGAGCTCCCGAGGATGAGCGGGCTTGAGTTTTTGAGAAAGCTTATGCCACAGTATCCGATGCCCGTCATCGTGCTGAGTGCATTGAGTGAAAAGGTATTTGATGCAATGCAGGCAGGAGCAGTCGATTTTGTAGCCAAGCCTTCAGCATCAAATAAAAAAGAATTAGAAAATCTGCTGGAAAATGAACTGCCAGTTAAGATAAAGGTGGCTTCCACAGCCAAAATAAGCAGAATAAAGTATTCGGTAGATACGATTGATTTCAGAAATACCAGACGGGAGGCCAAAAAGACCATAATCGCAATTGGGGCTTCCACAGGAGGCACTGAGGCGATAGCTACTGTAGTAAAGGAATTTACAGCAGATGTTCCCGGAACGGTGATTGTACAGCACATGCCGGCAGGCTTTACAGAAATGTATGCAAAGAGGCTGGATGACCAGTGCAGGTGCCATGTAAAGGAAGCAGAGAATGGTGATATGGTAAAGCAGGGACTTGTTCTGCTGGCTCCGGGAGGAGACAGACAAATGTCGCTGGTCAAGGTGGGAGACAACTATCAGATTTCCCTCCAGAAGGCTGACAAGGTCAACGGGCACTGTCCTTCGGTGGATGTATTATTTGATTCTGTGGCAAAAAACGCAGGACGAAACGCAATCGGCATTATTCTTACAGGAATGGGCGGAGATGGCGCAAAGGGCTTAAAGAAAATGCGGGACGCTGGAGCTAAGACAATCGGGCAGGATGAGACGACATGTGTTGTCTATGGTATGCCCAAGGTAGCATATGAGCTTGGAGCAGTCCAGTATCAGGAGAAGCTTGGAGATATAGCAAAGAAAACCTATAATTTATTGAATCAGATGTAAGGAGCGTATAAATATGAAAATCTTATTAGCAGAGGACGATTTTGTAACAAGAAAATTTATGGCAAACTTTTTATCTAAGTATGGTGACTGTGATGTGACAGTAGACGGAATGGAGGCTGTAGACGCTTTCATGCTGGCACTTGAGGAGGACGACCCATACGATTTAGTATGTCTTGATATTATGATGCCGGTTATGGATGGCTATCAGGCACTTATGGGAATCAGAAATCTGGAAAAAGAGAGAAATATTCCAGAGGATAAGCAGGTCAAGGTAATTATGGCTACTGCACTTAATGAGGAGAAAAATGTCAAGATGGCTTTTGACCTTGGATGTACAATTTATTCAGGAAAGCCAATTGACCAGAATAGATTTGAACAGGCTTTAAAAAAGCTTGGACTTATTGAATAGAAGAGGATTTTAGTCTCGGAAAGGAGAAAAGGGAATGGGTATTGAGTTTAATACACAGGATATGCTGGATGCCTACCTGTTTGAGAATACTCAGCTTCTTGAATCACTTCAGGAAATTGTATTAGACCAAAAGGATGAAGAGTATTTTGATGAAGACAGTATAAACGAGATATTTAGAACCATGCACACGATTAAGGGGTCATCTGCAATCATGATGTATGATGACATCACTGAGGTGGCGCATAAGCTTGAGGATGTGTTTTATTTCCTGAGAGAATCGCATCCAAAGAATGTACCCCATGTGGAGCTTGTGGAGCATGTGCTCAATGTGTCCGATTTTATCACCAATGAGCTGGATAAGATCCAGAACGGTGAGGAAGCGGATGGCGATTCGTCAGAGATTATTAAGGATCTGGATAAATTCCTTAATAAGATAAAGGGTGAAAATGGCGAGGGTAAGGCAGCAAAGGAGGAAAAGCCAAAGGAGAAGGATTCGTCTCCTATGCAGTTTTATATTCCTCCATCTGTGTCTGGCTCTGCAGGCAGTCATTATTACAGAATATATCTGGCGTATTATCCTGAAATCGAGCTGGCAAATGTACATGCCTACAAGACTGTATATGCCTTAAAGCCAATCGCAGAGGAGATAATATATGAGCCTGATGATATAATCTCAAATGAGGGCAGTGCCCAGAAAATCTTACAGGATGGCTTTAAAATCCTCTTAAAGACACAAAAAGGACAGGAAGAGCTTCAAAAGATAATAAAGCCTGGCTATGACATCAAAAAGGTTGAAATTTTTGAATGTAGTGAGGCGGAATATAAGAAGGGATTTGACGGAATTGGCTCAGAAATCCTGATTGATCTGGACTCCTCTGTTGAGGAGATTGAAGAAAAGGCTGAGAAGGAAAAGCAGGAGGCAAAGCCAAAGGAGGTTAAGCCTGGTGATTTCGTAGTCCAGTCAAAGGAGCCTGGCAAAGCCAAAAAGCTTGCCAAGGACAAGAAGGCAAAGGGCGAGAAAGCAGCCTTTATAAGTGTCGACATACATAAGATGGATATGCTCATGGATTTAATCGGAGAGCTGGTTATATCAGAATCAGTAGTATTACAAAATCCAGACTTAAAGGTGCCAGGGCTTAAGCTTGACAACTTCAACAAGGCGGCAGCCCAGATGTCTAAGATATCTACGGATTTGCAGAATGTGATTATGTCAATGCGAATGGTACCGCTTACAAATACCTTCCAGAAGATGAACCGAATAGTATTTGACGTGTCGAGAAAGCTTGGCAAGGAAATAGATTTTGAGATGGTAGGTGAGAATACAGAGGTAGATAAGAATATTATCGAGCATATCTCTGATCCACTTATGCATCTGGTACGAAATTCTGTTGACCATGGTATCGAGAGCAAGGAAGAGCGAATCGCTGCGGGCAAGCCTGAGAGGGGCAGGGTTACACTATCTGCCAAGACCGAATCTGGCAAGGTATGGATTTCCGTCACAGATAACGGAGCAGGACTTGACCGTGAAAAGATTATGGCAAAGGCGAAAAAGCAGGGGCTTTTGGACCCGGCAAGACCTGAGTCTTCTTACACTGATAAAGAGGTATTCCAGTTTATCACACTGCCGGGATTTTCTACCAACGAAAAGGTGACAGAGTACTCTGGACGTGGCGTAGGAATGGATGTTGTAGTTTCTAATATACAGGAAATCGGCGGTACACTTGAGATTGAGAGTGCTGCTGGTGTCGGAAGTACAATGAGCCTTAAGATACCGCTCACACTTGCCATTGTAGATGGAATCGTGATGGAGGTCGGCAATTCATCCTTTGTCATAGAGACCGGCGTGGTCAAGGAATTTGTCAGCGTGACAGAGAAGATGATGATACATGAGCCAGGCGGCGCAGAGAGCGTGATGCTGAGAGGTGAGTGTTATCCGGTCAGAAGAGTCGGTGAGTGGTATGGAATCAAGGACTGCAAGACCAGGGTAGAGGATGGCATGATGGTCATTCTGGAGGTAGAGGACAGAAAGGTATGCCTCTTTGTAGACCGTCTGGTTGGAAAGCAGGAAATAGTAGTTAAGCCAATCCCTTCTTATGTCAAGAAAGTGAAAGGCCTGTCAGGATGTACCCAGCTGGGTGATGGAAGCATAGCGCTTATTCTTGACCCAGGCGGAATAACTGAGTAGGAAAGGATGGTTTGATATATGGTTAATCATAATTCACAGAAGGATAAATATGTGACCTTTAAGTCTGGGAATGAATATTTCGGACTTAAGATAGAGTATGTAAATGAAATAATCGTATTTCAGGAAATCACGGAGGTACCTGAGAGCGAGGATTACATGAAGGGTCTTATAAATCTGAGAGGAAAAATCATTCCAGTAATAGATGTGAGGCTCAGATTTAAGCAGGAACCATTTGAGTACAATGACAGAACCTGTATTATAGTGGTAAATGTCAAGGGTGTTATTGTTGGACTTATCGTTGAGAAAATAGCAGAGGTTGTAGAGATAACTGAGGACAACATTCTACCTTCACCTAAGATGGGGAAAGCTGATAGTACAGAAAATAAATATGTATATGCAATCGGCAAGGTCGGTGATGAGGTGAAGCTGTTACTTGACCCTGACAGATTACTCAATGATGAAGACTTAACAAATGTTGAAAACGACGCAGACAGCGACGATGAAGAAGAGAGAGGAGAAAATTAGCAATGAAAAATTTTTTGAGAACAATGTATGCAAAAGTAGCTGCATTCCTTGCATTTATTGATGTAACAAGTTTATTCCTTATAATATCAGGTTATACCACAGCAAAGCATGTTATGGAAACTGATACTCCAGAAAAGTATATCAGCAACTACAATATCTATTCCCTGGTTATGATTGTACTTATGGGAAGTGTATTTACAGCCTTTGGTGTGGCTATCTTAGGCAGTATCAGAAAGGGCTTTAAAGAGGTTAAATCCGTAACACACGCCCTGACAGATGGCAACACAGATATTCAGATTAAATACAATAAAAACGACGAGTTTGGCGACCTCTTAAGAGACTATCAGCGTCTGATAGATACTACAAAGTCACAGGCTGAGCTGGCAGAGGCTGTTGCAGGAGGCAACCTTACCGTACAGATTACACCTAGATCTGAGCAGGATTTACTTGGACTTGCCCTCAAGAATATGGTTGAGAAAAACAGACATGCGCTTTCAAATATCAACGATTCAGCTTATCAGGTTATGACAAGCTCATCACAGGTGGCAAGTGCATCTGAGGCACTGGCACAGGGCTCTACAGAGCAGGCAAGTGCGATTGAGGAGATTACATCTTCAATTACAGATATTGCAGACAAGACAAAGAATAACGCACAGCAGGCTACAGAGGCTGCTACACTCATGAATAATGCAATTACATATGTTAATCAGGGAAATGAGCAGATGAAGGGCATGGTATCTGCTATGGAGGATATCAACAAGTCATCTGAGAGCATATCAAAGATTATAAAGGTAATTGATGATATAGCATTCCAGACAAATATCCTTGCCCTCAATGCGGCTGTAGAGGCTGCCAGAGCAGGAGAGGCAGGAAAGGGCTTTGCAGTTGTTGCTGAGGAGGTCAGAAACCTGGCTGCAAAATCAGCTGCCGCTGCATCTGAGACAGCAGAGCTTATAGAGGATTCAATCCAGAAGGTTGAGGCTGGCTCAAAGATTGCTGATGATACAGCAAATGCACTTCAGACTATCACAGATGGTGTATCAAGAAGTGAGAAGATTGTACACGATATAGCAGAGGCATCTAACTATCAGGCAACTGCTGTGGCTCAGATTAATCAGGCTATTAATCAGGTATCACAGGTAGTACAGACTAACTCTTCTACAAGTGAGGAGTGTGCGGCTGCAAGTGAGGAGTTATCAAATCAGGCTGTACATATGAGAGAAATGATTTCTATATATAACCTTGGCGCAGATAAGCGCAGCAGAAATGATTTATTGAGAGAGGCTTCTGTACCTGATATCCAGTCGGGGGAGAGCGAATCAAATGAACAGATTATTTCTCTTGGAGATGGTTTTGGCAAATATTAAGACACAGCCGGCGTTTTACAGCGTCGGCTTTTTGCAATAGCTGAGTATTTTATATCAGGCAGTGGGGAGGCAGAATGGACAATTATCAAAATAATGGCAGAAAAAGGGCAGAGCTGGCAGCAGTAATAATTTTTGCGTTAGATGAGATATTCATGATAATGCGTACTGTTGTATATGAATGGGGGTATTTAAGCTCTCTTATTTTGCTTGCATCCCTGATTGGAATAGTAGGTGTGTATGTCTTTAAATACAGGACACTGCGTCACAGGGCTGTCATATATTCGTCAATTATGTCATTGTCGATGTTTGTCCATGTTATTCAGATGGATAGCTTTTTGCCCATTATTATTCCCACTGCTACTTTTATAATCATACTGGCAGTGCTTGGAGAACTGCTGGCATTACTTCCAGCCCTGCTTGGCTTTGTACTTACAGTTTTTTATCACAGTATTGTAGCATCAAGCTTTAGGATAAACAGTATTGGAGACCTGTATACTTATATCGTGCCAATCGGAAATATCCTGTTTTGCTTTTATCTGGCATACATATGGATTAAATACAGGAACCAGGATGAGGAAAATGTAAAAAATGTCATAGGGCAGTTCCAGAAGGCGGAGCGGACCAAGGATGATTTTCTGGCAAATATAAGCCATGAAATCAGAACTCCAATCAATACTATTTCTGGAATGAGTGAGATTCTGGCAAATGAGGACTTGAAGGATGACGTGAGGGAAAAGGTACATGATTTGCAGGGGGCAAGCCGTAATCTGGTGACGCTTGTGAGTGATATGCTGGACTTTTCTGAAATACAGTCAGGCAAGCTGGAGCTTACTGAGACCAGTTACAACCTCACATCAACCATCAATGATATTGTAAATATAATCAACAATCAGAAAAAGAATAAAAACATAGAGTTTATTCTGGATATTGACACAGATATACCATTTCTTCTGATAGGAGATGAACAGAAGCTCAAGAGGGCAATGCTCAATATTTTATCCAATGCAGTGAAGTTCACTGAGGAGGGATGTGTGATACTTGAGATTAAATGCCGCAGGGAAAGCTATGGCATAAATCTCTGCATTACTGTAAGGGATACTGGTATAGGAATAGACAGCAGCCAGCTCCACAATGTGTTTAACAGCTTCAGCATGGTGGATACAAAGAGAAACCGCCAGGAAAGCGGAGTGGGACTGGGACTTGCAATCGCCCAGGCTATCATTGAGAAAATGGGTGGCTTTATCACTGTCCGCAGTAAAAAGGGTGAGGGCTCAGAGTTTCAGATTATTGTGCCACAGGGAGTGGAGCAGAATGAACCTATGATTGCCCTTGAAAGCCCTCTCAGATTTAATGTGCTGGTATATATTGACTTAAACCAGTTCCAGATTCCTGCTGTGAGAAGTGAGTATGGTAATAATATTAAAAACATCACAGACAATCTTGGAATTGTCGTTCACGTATGCAGAAACTTAAATGAATTAAAACGCCGTATAGAGAGAAATTATATCACCCATATATTTATCACCCTGCATGAATACAGTATGGATGAGAGTTATTTTAATGCCCTCGCCAAGAGAACGGGAGTAGTCATCATTCTTGAGGAGACAGAGGAATACAGGGTACATTCTGATAATATAATCCGTCTGTACAAGCCATTTTATGCCCTGCCTGTCAGTATAATCCTAAAGGGCGAAAAGAAATACAATAATTTAAACAGGGAAGACATGAACAGAAATATGTTCATAGCACCTGACGTCAAAATCCTTATCGTAGATGACAATATAATCAATCTTAAGGTCGAGAGCGGTCTGATGAAAAACTACAGGTTTAAGATAGATACAGCCTTAAGCGGTAAGGAAGCACTGGAAAAGCTTGAGTCTAAGGACTACGACATGGTATTTATGGATCACATGATGCCGGAGATGGATGGTGTTGATACACTTCACAGGATCAGGGACAAGGCTGGCATCTATTATGCTAATATTCCGGTCATTGCCCTTACTGCAAATGCTGTGGCTGGTGCAAGGGAAATGCTCTTGTCTGAGGGCTTCCAGGACTTTCTGGCAAAGCCTGTGGAGCTTGCTTCAATGCACAGAATACTGGAAAAATACCTGCCTGATGCAAAGAAGATATATGACTTTGAGGATGATGAGAGCCATGTGCAGGCAGATGTGACTGGGCAGAAGACTGTGCGTGAAGGGAAGACAGCTGCTTGTGATGACATAGACGAGAAGCAGGGCATAGTATACTGCGGCAGCCTTGAGGACTTTGAGGATATACTTAAGATTCACTATGAGGACTATGAGGAGAACAGGGACAAGATACAGCAGTTTTATGACACAAGGGACTGGAAAAACTATGTGATTTTAGTCCATGGCTTAAAGAGTTCCATGAAGAGTGTGGGCATTATGAAGCTGTCAGATATGTGCCTTGAGCTTGAGCTTTCTGGCAAGGAAAACCGCATAGAGTATATACTCACACATCATGCTGAAATGATGGCAGAATATGCCAGAATAAGGGATGTTATCGGCAAAAGAATAGGTATTAAACAGAAAATAAATGTAGATTTAACTAATACAAAAGAGCTGGATGAGGATAGGCAGACGGAGCTTCTCAATAAGTTTGAAAGTGCTGTGTATTCATTTGATGAGGAGCAGATGCTATCTATTTTAAACGAATTGATGGAATATAGCTGCAATGGTATTTCCCTTGCACAGAAGCTGCCACCACTGGTCAAGAAGGTAAATAACTCTGATTACATGTCAGCTTATGACAATCTGGTAAAAATACTGGATAAGCTTAGGAAGGAGGGAGTGTAATTTATGAAATTTGAAAATAAGAATGGCACAAATTATGCTCTCAGAAAAGAGCTTCTTCATAAGATAATGATTTTCGGCTTTGTCATAAGTATTATTGTATCAATAGAGGACTTGCTGGTATACAAGAGCTTTACAAGAAGCCTGCCCTTTATGGGGCTGATACTCGTGTTTGCTATCTGCATGATTGTGTACAAAAAGCATGATGATGTGGAATTTGGTGCCAGATTTATGGCAATAGCAGCGGTGTTTTTCGTATTTCCCTATGTGTTTTTCACAAACGGTGCCATAGAGGGAGGCTCCTCAGTATGGTTTGTCCTGGGCATATTCTACATAATAGGAATATTTCACGGACCTGAAATGGTGGCTTTTTTAGTGTTTGCAATAGTCGAGGATGTGGGATGCTATGTCATGTGCTATCTGCATCCTGAGATTGTCATCCCCCTGATAAACAGGCGGGCTGTCTATATTGATTCCCTGTATGCTGTTGTGTCTGTAAGCCTGCTTATAGGTATAGTGACAAAATATCAGGTATGGGGATATGATAAAACCAGCAGGCTTGCCATGCAGCAGAGGGATGAGATAGAGGAGCTTGCCAATTCACGTTCGGCATTTTTTGCCAGCATGAGCCATGAAATCCGTACACCTATCAATACCATTATAGGTCTCAATGAAATGATTATGAGAGAGGAAAATATCTCAGAGGAAGCGGCAGAGGATGCGGCAAACATCCAGAATGCCAGCAAGATGCTTCTGTCTCTGGTGAATGATATTCTCGATATGTCACAGATGGAAAATAACAAGATGGAGATATTTGAGACGGATTATTCACTGAAGGACATGGTAGGTGAGCTGGTAGACATGATAAATGTCAGGCTCATGGAGAAAAAGCTGGAGTTTTTTGTAGAGGTGGATTCAAACCTGCCATCAGTACTGCACGGTGATGATAAGAGAATCAAGCAGGTTATTTTAAATCTGCTCACCAATGCGGCAAAGTATACCAAGGAGGGCAGTGTCACCTTTACAGTAAACGGAGAGAAGCTGGGCGAGGAATTCTGTAGATTAGAGATAGCTGTCAGGGATACTGGTGTGGGTATCAAGACAGAGAATCTGGACACTCTGTTTGAGTCATTTAAGAGAATGGATAATGAGTCAAACAGGGGAATAGAGGGTACTGGACTGGGACTGTCTATCAGCAAGCAGCTGGTGGATCTGATGGGAGGTCAGATTGTAGTAGACAGTATCTACACCAAGGGCTCTACCTTTACAGTCATACTTGAGCAGAAAATCGTAGACAACAGACCGGTTGGCAGGACTGATTTTCTCAATAAGAGTAAGGGCAGGAGGGGCTTATACCATCAGAGCTTTGAGGCACCAGAGGCAAGGATTCTGGTTGTGGATGACAACGACATGAACAGGCTGGTGGTGGAAAAGCTTCTGCGTTCAACCAAGCTTAAGATTGATAAGGCGGCAAACGGGCGTGAAGCCTTAAAGCTTACCCAGACTAATTTTTACAATCTGATTCTCATGGAC
>CAVKUD010000101.1:0-10617 GCA_963659315.1 Senegalimassilia sp.
ATCCAGTAATGGGGCGTGATTTAAAAAATCACACCCCAACACTTGACTTAGAGCCAAAAGCTGCCAGTGGCAGCTTTTCTGTTTCACGCACTCTCCCGACTGGAAAGCGGCAGAGTAAATATAAATTCCGTTCCAGCCCCTTCCGTGCTGATAACGTTAATATTCTGATTATGTGCCTGAATGATTTCTTTGACGATGGCAAGACCAAGTCCTGTGCCTTTCTTATCCTTACCACGGGAGGGGTCAGTCTTGTAGAATCGCTCCCATATCTTATTGAGGCTGTCGGCAGGAATACCCACGCCAGAGTCCTTGACAGAGATAAAGACCTTTTCATTTTTGATAATAGTCTCAATCTTTATAACTGAATCAGGGTTGGAAAACTTGGTTGCATTATCAATCAGATTGTAAAGCACCTGCTGTATCTTGGTCATGTCTGCATTTACAAAGAGTTCCTGACCAGTCAGAACCAAATCAAAGGATAAGCCTTTTTCCCGACATTTTCCCTCAAAGGTCATGATAGTGGTTCGTATCATGTTGTTTATATCAAAATCAGCCAAATCCAGGCGGATGCCATGATGACCGAACTGGTTTAAGTCCAGCAGGCTCTTGGTGAGCTTGTTGAGTCTTTCTGTCTCAAACAGGATGATGTTTAAGTACTTGTCCTGCATCTCAACAGGGATTGTGCCATCCAAAATTGCCTCGACATATCCCTTGATGGAGGTAAGGGGTGAGCGGAAATCGTGAGATACATTTGACACGAACTTTCGCTGGTCTTCCTCTAAGGTGTCAAGCTCCGTCGCCATATAGTTTAGGGTGTTGGCGAGGTAGCCCAGCTCATTATTTGCATTTACATCTATCTTGTGGGTGAAATCACCCTTGGCGTAAATCTGGGCAGCCTTTGTGATTTTGCGCAGTGGTCTGTATATTGAGTATGTAAAGATAACAAGCAGTAAAAAGGCAAGTATAAACACAATCATTACAGTGTAGAAGGATATGTTTATAAAGCCGTCAGAACCGCTTACTATAGTGGATATTGGCTTGTGGATTAACACATACCCACGATTTTTGTATGATATTGTAATCGGTGAAAATACAGACAGGGTATCTTCGGTAAAATATCCATAGAAATCACCGATTGTGCTGTATGTATTTCCAAAATCTGCGATATCAAAATCATCTATATGCTCATAGTCCGCATCTGCCGCCTTGCTCATTACAGTGGGGTCACTTGAGTCTACCAGAATATTTCCAGCATTATCAACTATCCAGACCTCGGCAGAGAGATAGTCTGAGACTATCTCCATATGCTTTTGAAAATCGTCCAGTGTGATGGAACTCTTATAATATTCAGAAGCATAGTCAGCTGCTATGAGGGCGGACTCACGATAGAGCCTCTGAGCTTCCCTTTTCTGCATGTACTTAAGAGTTGAAAACTGGGTAAAGGTACATATAACTATAAAAGCAACGATTCCATATACCGCATAGCTTAAAAGCAGCTTTATATAGATTGATTTTCTCATTCAGTTACCTCAAACTTGTATCCGATTCCCCAGACTGTGGAGATACTCCAGTTGTTTGTGTCCTTTATCTTTTCTCTCAATCTCTTCACATGCACATCCACGGTTCTGGTGTCACCGATATATTCATAGCCCCAGATATGGTCGAGAAGCTGCTCTCTGGTAAATACCTGATTTGGAGATGAGGCGAGAAAATACAATAGCTCAAGCTCCTTTGGAGGCATCTCAACTGGATGGTTGTTGTAGGTTACAGAGTAGTTTGACAGGTTTACAGTCAGCCCTGGGTACTCTACGCACTTTAGCTCCACAGTGGTTGTCGAATCAGCCTTGACTGGTGTAAAGCGGCGCAGCACAGCCTTGACACGGGCTACAAGCTCCTTGGAATCAAAGGGCTTCATGATGTAGTCATCTGCTCCAAGCTCCAGACCAAGCACCTTGTCAAAGATTTCTCCCTTGGCAGACAGCATGATGATTGGCACATTTGACTTTGTCCTGATTTCACGACAGACCTGATAGCCGTCAATGCCTGGAAGCATCAGGTCGAGGAGGATTAAGTTTGGATTATAATGCTCAAAGGCATTAAGGGCTTCCTCCCCATCATTTACAATCTTTGTGTCATAGCACTCTTTTGTGAGATACAGAGATATAAGCTCTGCAATATTGTTGTCGTCATCTACGATTAGAATTTTTTGTTTGATTGCCATTGTATACTCCCCTTTTATTCAAACTTGGCTATTGTTACGCCTGCATCACCCTCGCCAAACTCGGCAAGGTGAAATTCCTTAACATGCTTCTGCCTTCTCAGATACTGGTGTACAGCCTTTCTCAAGGCTCCAGTTCCCTTGCCATGGACGATACGGACAGATGCAATGTGGGCGATATAGGCATCATCCAGATACTTGTCGAGAAGGGCGATTGCCTCATCTGTTGTCTTGCCTATCAGGTTTATCTCTGACGATACATTCATGGCTTTACTCATCTTGATTTTGCTGCCACCGCCGCCGTACTTTTTAGCAGGAGATGAATCAGCATCCTCTATAAGCACCAAATCATTGATGTTTACAAGAGAGCGGAGAATTCCCATCTGGACATACAAATCACCCTTGGCATTTGGCAGGGTGTGTACAGTTCCCCTAAGGTTCATGGAAAGGACAAGCACAGAATCACCTACACGCAGCTTCTTAGGTGCCTTGTGGTTAGGAGCTTTGTTCTGCTTTTTAAGTCCTGAAATGGATTTTTCCTTTTCAGACAGCTTGTTTCTTACATTTGTACGCTCTTTCTCCATCTGGCTCATAGGTGCCTGACCCTGACCATACTTGTTGAAGTTGCGGATTGTCTCGTCGGCTAAATCCTTGGCTTCCTTTAATATCTTGTAGGCTTCCTCGTTTGCCTCACGGAGAATCTTTTCCTTATTCTGGTCGAGACGCTCCTGCTTGCTCTCAAGCTGTTTCTTTAGGGTTTCGATTTCAGCCTTGTACTGGTTGATTTCCAGCTGTTCCTTTTCAATAGTCTGGCGGCTTGTCTCAAGGTTAGAGATTAAGTCCTCAAAATCAATATCCTTGTCGCTTATTCTGGTGCGGGCATCCTCTATGATGCTTTCACTTAAGCCCAGCTTTTTAGAGATGGCAAAGGCATTACTTTTTCCAGGAATACCGATTAATAATCTATAGGTCGGGCTGAGGGTCTCCACATTAAACTCACAGCAGGCATTTTCCACGCCATCAGTGGAGAGGGCATATACCTTCAGCTCGCTGTAGTGGGTTGTAGCCATGGTGACACTTCCGTACTGGTGCAGCTTGTTAAGGATAGAAATAGCAAGGGCTGCACCCTCTGTAGGGTCAGTTCCCGAGCACAGCTCATCAAAGAGGCACAGGCTCTGATCATCTGCTTTTTCAAGAATCCGCACAATGTTTGTCATGTGGGATGAAAAAGTACTAAGACTTTGTTCAATACTCTGCTCATCACCTATATCTGCAAAGACCTCATGGAAAATTGCAAGCTTTGAGCGGTCTCCAGCAGGTATGTGCAGTCCTGCCTGTCCCATAAGGGTTAAGAGTCCCACAGTCTTAAGTGACACGGTCTTACCACCAGTGTTAGGTCCTGTGATGATAAGCTGCTTGTAGTCCTCACCCAGCCTTACATCAATAGGCACTACTGTCTTTGGATTTAAGAGTGGGTGGCGTCCGTGACGGATATTTATGATACCCTGCTCATTAAATTCAGGAGCTACACCATTGTAGGACTTGGCGAGGTTTGCCTTTGCAAAAATAAAGTCAAGCTCTGAGAGCACCCTATAGTCAGTCTCAAGAGCCATGGCATTTTCTGCAACCCTGTTTGACAGGTCGGCAAGGATTACATTTATCTCATCCTGCTCCTTGATAAAAAGCTCCTTTAACTCATTGTTTAAATTCACTACAGCCATTGGCTCAATGAAAAGTGTAGAGCCGCTTGATGACTGGTCGTGCATCATGCCGGGTACCTGTCCCTTTGCCTCGGCTTTTACAGGGAGACAGTAGCGTCCGTCTCTCATGGTGACAACTGCATCCTGCAGATATGTCCTGGTGGTGCTGTTGTTCATAATGGTGGTGAGCTGGGCATGGATTCTGTCATTCATGCCACGGATGGATTTCCTGATTTTAAAAAGCGCAGGGCTTGCATCATCAGCTATCTCATCCTCTGAGAGGATACAGCGCTTTATCTCGTCATGGAGAGGAGATAAGGGCTCAAGCTCTGTGAAAAAAGGAGTCAGGGAGTCTGTCTTGTCATCAACCCTGTCTGAGCGGTCATATGCCTTGGCTCTCTTTGCCACCTCCAGAAGACTTCCGATTCTTAAAAGCTCTGTGGTATTTAATGCGCCTCCTATGTCAAGACGCTTCAGGGACGCATGTACATTGTGGATGCCCACAAAGGTGATGTTACTGTCCTTGTAGAGCCTGCTCAAGGCATCTGAGGTTGTCTTTTGCAGATCATTAATCTCATCTATGTCTGTGACTGGAACTAATTCGAGACATCTTTTCTTTGTCTCCTCGCTTGCGGCATAGGAAGCAAGCCTGTCCAGTATTTTGTTATATTCTAATGTTTTTAAAACTTTCTTATTCACAACTAACTGCCTTTCAATAATATTCTCTTATACAGATAATATTATAACGGATTGCAAGGCATTAGCAAAGGTAAAAATAGTTGCAAGCTAACTTATTTGCGAATATAATAAAAAGACAGGTTGTTAAGGAGTTTTTACTGACAGATGGAAGAATTTGTAAGAGAAAAAATCAAGGATAAGCCTATTAATAAAAGAAAAATAGTAATTAAATTACTTGTAGCAGCAGTTTGCGGAGCAGTCTTTGCCATAATGGCATGTCTGGTAGCTGCTTTTTTGTGGCCGAGGCTTAAGCCCCAGGATGTGGATGATACTCTGGTAAAAGAGACAGAAACAGAGACTGAGACAGAGGTAACCACAGAGGATACAGAGGCAGAGACCGAATCTGAGACAGAGGTTCAGGTGGACTATGAATTCAGCATAGATGATTATCAGCATATCCAGAACGAACTCTATGCTATAGGTAATCTGGCAAATAAATCAATAGTCACAATTACCAGTGTGCAGAGTGACACAGACTGGTTTAACAACTCATATGAGATAGAGGGACAGGGGGCAGGAGCAATCATTGCAGATGAAAATGGCGAGCTGCTCATACTCACCGAGCGGAAGACTATCTCAAAGGCAGAAAAGATAAGTGTTACATTTATCAATGATGTAGTGGCAGAGGCAGAGCTTAAGAAATATGATGGCAACACAGGAATAGCGATTTTGTCAGTGGATAAGAGCCAGCTTGACAGTGCTGCCCTGTCAGCGATTACTGTAGCCCAGATTGGCAATTCAAACACAGTGTCAAAGGGACAGATTGTTATAGCTCTTGGAAGCCCTCTGGGAACAAGCTACTCTATTTTGTCAGGTTCTATTACATCAAAGGGAAATGAAATTACAACACAGGACAATAACTACTCTGTATTTACCACAGATATTGTGGGCAGCAAAAACGGAAGTGGAATACTTATAAATGTAGATGGCGAGATTGTGGGACTCATCATGCAGGACTACAGCTCAGCAGGAGCCAGCAATACTTTGACGGCTGTGGCAATCTCCGAGGTGAGCGAGCTTTTGAACCTGCTCATGGCTGGAGAGGATATACCTTATCTGGGAATATCCGGCACAACAGTTACAGACAAGATAGCTGACAAATACACTGTGCCAAAGGGCGTGTATGTCAAGGAAGTAGCCATGGATTCACCTGCCATGCTTGCAGGCATCCAGAGCGGTGATGTCATTATTTCAGTGGATGATGAGGAGATAAACTCAATGTCTGCATACAGCCAGAAGCTTCTGACACTTATACCAGGTCAGAGCTACGAAGTGGAAGTAAAGAGACAGAGTACAAGTGGTTATTCAGTAATAAAATGTCAGGTTGAACCTGGTGTTATAAAGTAGGAGGAAATATGAAATACATTTCAACTCTCCGTGAGGGAGAGCGCATTAATGATGTTTACCTGATAAAGAGTAAACAGTCAGCATTGACAAAGAGCGGAAAGCCATACGATAACGTGATTTTACAGGACAAGACAGGAACACTGGATTCAAAAATCTGGGATCCAGGCTCTGTAGGAATAGAAGAGTTTGAGGCTTTTGACTATGTGGCAATAACAGGAGATATCACAAGCTTTCAGGGAAATCTGCAATGCTCAATAAAGAGAGCCAGAAAGGTTTCAGAGGGAGAGTATGATCCAAAGGACTACCTTCCAGTCAGCGAGTATGATGTGGATGCCATGTACAATGAGCTTAAAAACATTATTGCTACAATCAAAAATCCATATCTGAGCCAGCTTTTACATAAGTTTTTTGATGATGAGGATTTTGAAAAGAGATTTAAGTTTCACTCAGCAGCCAAAAGTGTACATCACGGATTTGTGGGTGGACTCTTAGAGCATACATTAAGTGTCACACAAAACTGTGATTATTTTGCAAGACACTATAAGGTATTAAACAGAGACCTGCTTCTCACAGCAGCTATGTTCCATGATGTGGGAAAATTAAAGGAGCTGTCAACCTTCCCTGAGAATGACTACACAGACGCAGGCCAGCTTCTGGGTCATATCATGATTGGCGCAGAGTGGGTTGGTGATGAAATCAAGAACATTGATGGATTCCCGGTTGTGCTTGCCAATGAATTAAAGCACTGTATTTTAGCCCACCATGGAGAGCTGGAGTATGGTTCACCAAAGAAGCCCGCACTTATTGAAGCCCTGGCTTTGAGCTTTGCAGATAATATCGATGCCAAGCTTGAGACCTTTAAGGAGCTTATCAATAATGTGCCAGAGAACAATCTGGAGTGGCAGGGCTTCAACCGTTTCATGGAGACAAATTTCCGTAGAACAAGCATATAGGTAAATCAAGTATATAGGTAAATTATGAATAAAAACGATTTATTTGAACTGACAATTACAGACATGGGAACTGACGGAGAGGGCATCGGACATTACGATGGCATGACCTTTTTCGTAAAGGATGCACTGATAGGTGACGTGATTACAGCCCGTGCCATAAAGCTTAAAAAGAACTATGGATATGCAAGAGTGGAAGAGATTAAAAGCCCTTCCACTTTTCGCATTGAGGCAGAGTGCCCTCTGCACAGAAGATGTGGAGGCTGCCAGATACAGGCGCTGTCCTATGATAAGCAGCTGGAATTCAAGAATGAAAAGGTGCGAAACAATATTATAAGAATCGGAGGCTTTGACCCTGACTTTATAGACTCTGTCATGCTTCCAGTTGTGGGAATGGACAAGCCCTACAGATACAGGAACAAGGCGCAGTTCCCAGTTGGAAAGGATAAGGAGGGAAATATAGTCACAGGCTTTTATGCCTCAAGGACTCACAGCATAATCCCTGTCACAGACTGCCTGCTGGGAGTTAAGGAGAATGAACAAATCCTTGATATTGTAAAGACCTGGATGACAGAAAATCATATCGAGCCATACAATGAGGAGACACATAAGGGGCTGGTGCGCCATGTGCTTATCAGGTTTGGCTTCACAAGTCGAGAGATAATGGTCTGCCTGATTATAAATGGTAAATCCCTGCCTGCTTCTGGCTCACTGTGTGAGAAGCTGTCGGAGATTTCTGGAATGACCTCTGTTTCCTACAATGTGAACATGGAGAAAACAAATGTAATCCTTGGAAAGCACACGGAGTGCATCTGGGGACAGCCATATATATCTGATACAATTCATCTCAGAACATATCCTGATTTTAAGGAGACTGGACTTGGAATTGAATACCAGATATCACCCCAGTCCTTCTATCAGGTCAATCCTGAGCAGACAGAAAAGCTCTACAGTACAGCTCTTGAGTTTGCAGGGCTTACAGGAAAAGAAAGCGTCTGGGATTTGTACTGCGGTATAGGAACTATTTCACTCTTCCTGTCGCAGAAGGCGAAGCAGGTATATGGAGTGGAGATTGTGCCACAGGCTATTGAGGATGCAAAGAATAATGCGAGGTTAAACGGCATTACGAATGCAGAGTTTTTTGTGGGCAAGGCTGAGGAGGTACTGCCTGAGTTTTATGCTAATGCAGCAGGAAATGCTGGAACGGATATGCTTACTGGTGATGGTAATAAAGACGAAGATGCCAAGAGGCGTAGAGATAGCAAAAATAGCGACATGCTCCGTCCAGATGTCATAGTCGTAGACCCACCGAGAAAGGGCTGTGATGAAAAGTGTCTTGATACCATGCTCAAGATGGCACCGGACAGGATTGTGTATGTGAGCTGTGATTCTGCAACCCTTGCGAGAGACTTGAAGATACTCTGTCAGGGAGGGTATGAGATTAGGAAGATACAGGTTTTTGACCAGTTTGCACATAGCGTCCATGTAGAAACAGCAGTTCTCATGGAGCACAAAAACAGCTAATCCATTCAACTGTCCAAACGGATAGAAAAAAGTCTATTTGGTAATTGAAATGTAATATGCGAATATTTAGAATAGTGCCGTGGTTAGATAAGACTAACTATGGCATTATTTTTTTAGGAGGCATATTATGAAAAAGAAAGTTTTAAGTCTATTTTTGGTGAGTGCATTAGCAGCATCTATCCTGTCTGGCTGTGGAGATTCTACGACTGTTGATAACACAGCGGAGAGCAAGACCCAGGTGACAGAGAGCCTATCAGAGGAGAAAGTACCTGATACAGAGACTGCCACAATAGAGGATAATGGGGCAGATGACAATGAGGAGGCTGCAAATCAGCTTCTGGTTGACTTGACAGGTACTTATCAGGAGCTTTGGCCTGTGATTTTATCTGACCAATATGAGCAATTATGGCTTGACAATTGTGAGGCTTTAGTTGGAGAAGAGAACGCCCAGGCTGCATATGATAAGCTTGCATCTATGGTTTCAGGCGAAATCTATGGTGAGGATGCAGTAGAAGCCTATGCAGATGGAAATGGAGTGTATGACTGCCATTTTACTGAGGGAGTTGCAAAGCTTGAGTTTGATGGTGCAGCTTCAGAGATTAAGGGTTATGATGCAGATGGAAATGAGCTGTTTTCACATACATATCATTATGTGGGCATGGAAGAAATCCGTGGTCTTTATGAATATGAAAGCGATGATGAGGACTCAGGAGAATTTACATATTTCTGTATTGCACCAGATACATCTGATACAACATATCATATCGAGTTAAGATACGGAAGCGACCTTGATAAACTGGGACAGTATGATCAGGGAGAATATGCTTATTGGCTGGGCTCTGGTATTTCAGTAGACTATGATGATACAATGATAGAAAACTGTATCAAGCTCTTCTGTGAGGAGAACCTGTCACAGAACTAATGCAGGGAGGAAAATAATGCAAAATCCATATGAACTGGCTCAAAATATTTTAGAAATGAACACTGCCTCAAAGCCCATAAATGACAGCTTTTCAAGCATAGACCTCTATGGTACCTCTGTGCATCAAAACAGGAGGGATGAGGAAAACAGTGTATTTCACCTGGAGAATGAAAGCGGCATCGGTGACATCAGTCTGTATCAGGTCTTTCCAGGAATTGAGCTGGTCTTTAATGACATACATATGGAGTACTGCAATAAGGAACAAAAGCCTGCATCAGATGTCATGGAGATTAACTATTGCAAGGAGGGGCGGAGTGAGTGCCTTTTTGGTGACAACCAGTACTGCTATATGTCAGCAGGAGACTTATCCTTCTGCTCCCTCCACAATAGCTCGCACCAATCGGAATTTCCCACATCTCATTATCACGGAGTGACGGTGACGATTGATTTTTCAGGGATTACAGCTGAGATGGAAAATGTGTTAGCCCTGCTGTCGGTTGACCTCAAAAGAATAAGAGAATTGTCAAGCCAGCAGGACTTTGTGATTGTTCGGGCAAACCAGACCATAGAGCATATTTTTTCGGAACTATACACAGTACATGATGACATCAGGCTGGGCTATATCAGGGTAAAGGTTTTAGAATTGCTGCTGGTGCTCACAGAGCTTGATGCGGCAGGCAGAGAGACTGATAAAGAGCATTTTTCCAAAATGCAGATTGATGTCATAAAGCAGATACATGCCTTTCTGGTGGAGCATTTCACAGAGCATTATACTATTGAAGACTTATCGGAGAGATTTGATATTTCTCCTACTTTGATGAAGAAATGCTTTAAGGGCGTTTACGGAGATTCCATATATTCTTATGTGAGAATGTACAGACTGCAGGTGGCGGAGCAGCTTTTGAGAGAGACCAATCTGACTATCGGAGAGATTGCATCCAGGATAGGATATCTGAATCCAAACAAGTTTACATCTGCATTTACCAGAGAATACGGCATTACGCCCACAAAATATCGGATGATAATTGAATGTCCGAATGGATAGAAAAAAGACCACATGGTAATTGTAATTTATTTGCCTGCTTATTAGAATGTGTGTTGCGGTTAGAGAATACTAACTGCAACACATTTTTATTTTAAGGAGGAGAAATTACATGAAAAAGGATTCTGAAATTTCCAGAATGTTTAAGTATGCCGAAAACAGGCACTGGCTTACGA
>CAVKUD010000102.1:0-10574 GCA_963659315.1 Senegalimassilia sp.
GGAGTGGGATGATAATACAAACGGAGTGCCAGATTTCTTTGAAAACTGGAATGACTTATATAAGTATTCCAAGGAGCTGAGAGACAGTGACACCAGTGAAAACCGTGACAGCCAGTATGGCTACATGTCATCTCTCAATAATCTGTATCTCAATTCAAACTTTTTATTTTCATATGGTGCCTATATCTTTGGAGAGGATGGAGATGGAAAGCTTGACAGCTCGGATATAGGCTTTGCAAATGCTGATGCGGCTAATGGAATAAATGCCATGATTCAGTTTGCTGCCCTTATGAATGAGGGCTGTATAGATGACACTATCACCCAGAACAGGGCAGAGAAAATCGCAAAGGGCGAGTATTTCTGCGTTGTATCTACACCTGACACCTACACAAGCTTTGTGGAGAAGCTGGAGCTTGAGTACGAATCAGAGGGGATGGCAGAGGATGAAGCCCTTGCAGAGGCAGAGGAAAATATGCAGATGATAGAGCTCCCATCACTCATGCCTGCGGATGGAGACTTAAGCAGAGAGGCAGATGAGATGGCAGACTCAGACTGGGTAGATACAGTGGTGATGGGCGGTATCAATGGCTATGGCATAAGTGCATACACGGAGCACAAGGATGCCTGCATAGAGTTTGTTAATTTTGCGACAAGCTATGATATGTTAAAGCTCCGCTCAGAGATGCTGGGCATCGCACCTACACGGTCGGATGTGGCTGGTGACTGTGGAGACACAGCGGATACTATCTTTACCAGCTTAAATGAGGGACACATAGTCCTGATGCCATCAATCAAGGCTGTAGACCAGATATGGACACCTGTGCAGACTCTGATGGGAGACTTCGCAAAGGACGCTTTCAGAAGTGATGGAGAAAAGAAATACACCTCCATAGCGGATATACAGAGTGCGCTGGAGAGTGCTAATCAGGATGTCTATGATGCGATATACACTCTCGCCAATTAAAAAGGAAGGTCGTATATGGAAAGAATAGTAAAAAGGGTACTGTATGTCTGCTCCCTGTGTATATTTATATATTATCTGGCTGTGGAGGGAATTACAGATGTCATAGGATTTTTCACTCTTGGAACTGAAGAGGGCAATGCCTGGCTTGGTATAGAGGGCGATAACTCTGTAATTATGATGCTAAAGGGAATACTCGCTTTTGTAATTATAATCCTGTATGCAGCTTTTATGACAGTCAATGTGAGACGGGATATTCAAAGCTGTAAAAAGGGAGAAAAACCCATGGGACTGCGCAGGGCAATCGCCAGATATGTGGATAAGAAGTTTTACGTGGTGGCACTGGCACTGCCAGTGATAGGCGTGTGCATATTTAATATCATACCTATAATATTTATGATTTTAATAGCCTTTACAAACTACGGTGGAGAGATTGTGCCGCCTAAGCTTGTGGACTGGGTAGGACTACAGAATTTTAAGAAAATACTGGTGTTGGGAGAGCTTAAGGACACATTTTTCAAGATACTGGGTTGGAATATAGTCTGGGCAGTCCTTGCCACCCTGCTTAGCTATTTTGGGGGACTGGGGCTTGCCCTCCTCTTAAACAAAAAGTGCGTGAAGGGCAAGACCTTCTGGAGAGCCTTTCCAATCCTTGCCTACGCCCTGCCAGGCTTTATCACCCTGCTTGCCTTTAAATTTATGTTTTCCTATGGCGGACCCATAAACTACTACATAACCCAGGCAGGAGGAAAGGCTGTGGGCTTTTTGGATATTGATGCAGGGATAAAGGCAAAGCTCATAGGTCTGTGCGTCAACACCTGGATATCGGTTCCATCATCCATGCTCCTTGCAACAGGAATCTTATCCAACATGAATACTGAGCTTTATGAGGCGGCAAGCATTGATGGGGCGACCAGATGGAAGCAGTTTACAAAGATTACCCTGCCATTTGTGATTTTTTCGACTACACCTGTGCTAATCACAAGCTTTGTGGGGAATTTTAATAATTTTGGTATCTTCTACTTCTTAAGGGGTGGACTCTACTGTGATGATTATTTCCTTGCCAGTGATACAGACCTGCTCATAAACTGGCTCTATAATATGTCTATTGACAATAACTATTATGCTATCGGCGCGGCAATAAGCCTTGTGATTTTTGTAATTACTTCGGCTATATCGCTGACAGCCTATGTCAGAAGCTCAGCATTCAAAAAGGAGGATACATTTAGATGAGAAAGAAAAAATATAGTGTATCTACTATGCTGGATACTGTGGTGACATATATTGTTTTGATTGCAGTAAGCCTGGTTTTCCTGTTTCCTGTGCTCTGGCTTATACTGGCATCATTTTCAAAGAGTGGCTCGATTTATGATTTAGATGGATTTTTCCCTACGGAGTACAGCCTGAAGGGCTACAGGGATTTGTTTACCGATACAGCCATGTATGATTATCCGAACTGGTTGAAAAATACTCTGTTTGTGGCTTCATGCTCAGCAATAATAGGAACTGTTCTCGTTATTTTGACTGCCTATGTCATGAGCAGGTTCAGCTTTAAGATGAGAAAGCCTCTCATGAAAACCACACTGGTACTCAGCATGTTCCCAAGCTTTATGGGAATGACAGCGGTCTACCTTATAATGGTGAACTTTAACCTGGTCAACAGGCTCTGGGGCTTGATTTTAATATATTCCGCAGGGGCGCCTATGGGCTATCTGGTGCAGAAGGGATATTTTGATTCAATAAGCAGCTCCATATATGAGGCTGCCAGGATAGACGGAGCCAGCAATGGCAGGATTTTTGCCCAGATTACCCTGCCATTATCGAAACCCATACTTGTGTATACAATGCTGACCCAGTTTGCCTGGCCATGGAGTGATTTTATCCTGCCCAAGCTCCTGCTCAAGGACAAAAACCTCTGGACAGTCGCCATAGGGCTGATGTCTCTGGACGATACCAAGTTTACCAGATTTGCGGCAGGCTCTATCTTTATAGGTGTGCCAATCATCATACTATATTTCTGCCTGTCGAGGTTTCTGGTGGAGGGCTTATCTGCCGGTGCTGTAAAAGAATAGGAAGAAAGTACGTTATACCGCTTGAATTGTTGCCTGATTTAGAATATTATATTTGCATGAGAAGACATTATACTAAATTATGTAACAGAGGTAGACTATGAGATTTGTGCAGGCAGACAAACTGGAATCGGGAATGGTTCTGGCAAGAAGCATAATAGGTATGAAGAAAACGGGCATGATGCTCTCAAAAGGAATGACCTTAAATGAGAGCTATATTGCCCATATACAACAGCACGGATATCTGGGTGTATATATAACAGATGATGTATCGAAGGAGGTCGAGGTACAGGAGGTCATAGACGACAAGCTGATATCAGAAGGAATAGAGGCAGTTTTCCAATCTGACATTGGAGCTTTGACCAATGTTGCAACCAAAATGATACAGCAGATTTCGCAGAAAAACGCTGTGAAGGTAGACCTGTTTGACCTTAGATCCTATGACGATTATACATATCATCATTCTGTCAATGTGGCAGTGTACGCATCTGTGATAGGCAGAAAGATGGGATTAAGCTATGAGGACTTGGAGCTTTTAAGCATGGCAGCCCTGTCCCATGATTTGGGAAAGAGCAAGATTCCTGAGATGATATTAAACAAGCCGGGCAGGCTCAATGAGGAGGAATACAATGCCATCAAGCAGCATTCACAGTATTCCTATGACTTATTGACGGCAGACCATCACAATATCCCTACCAAGGTCAGGCTGGCGGTGCTTTTTCACCACGAGAATGAGGATGGAAGCGGATATCCAAATGGCATAGCTGGTGATGAGATACCACTTTTTGCAAAAATAATACATGCAGTGGATGTATTTGATGCACTTACAAGCAAGAGACCTTACAAGCAGCCATACTCGCCTGTGGAGGCATATAATTATATGCTGTCGGCAGTGGGCACTATGTTTGATGAAGACGTAATAAACAGCATGATGACCTGTATCCCGGCATATCCACCAGGACTGGGAGTGACCCTTTCCAATGGACAGAAGGCGCTGGTCGCAGGAAGTACAATTCATGCAATGAGACCACTTATAAAGCTTCTTGACACTGGAGAGACCATTAATCTTTACACAGATGAGAACTACAAGGATATAGAGATAGTTGCATCTGACATTATGCAGGCAGATTATGCCCAGAAGGTAGAGCTCTTAAACGAAAACAGGCAGAAGAAGAAAGCCAGAAAGCTTAAAATCCTTGTTGTAGACAACAATATCAATATCAGAGGTCAGATAAAAAATGCGCTAAGCGATGAGTTTGATGTAAAAACCATGACATCTGGACTGGAAGTGATAAACTATTTCGGCGACAAGCGGAATGCAGACTTACTTATTATAAGTACAGACCTGACCACACTAAGTGGAATGAGTACGGTTCATACCTTAAGAGAGGCGGAGAACAATGTACCGGTCATCTTTATGGCAAATAAGGTGAACAGGGACATGCTTATGGAATGTAAGTACCTTGGCGCAGTGGATTGCATACTTAAGCCTTTTAATATACACTATGTGATTGAGAGAGTAGAGCTGGCTATGAGCGCAGTGGAGAGATAAAGAACAGGAAGAGACATGGCAGAAAATACAAAGACTACAATTAAGGATTACCTGAAAACAAATAAAATCATAACAGACGGCTCCTTTGGCACATATTTTGCAGACAAATATGAGACCCAGAGCCTGCCAGAGCTGTATAATTTTAAGGCGGATGAGAGCCAGAAGGTTATAGACATACACAGGGAGTATATTGAGGCTGGTGCCCGCTTAATTCGGACAAATACCTTTGCATCAAACAGCATAATGCTTGAGACAGAGTTTGATAAGGTGGCAGAAAATATAAAAAATGCCATAGCCAGCGCAAGGGCAGCGGCAGAGGGGACAGATGTCTTTATTGCAGGAGACATAGGACCAATTCCTGCGGATTTGTGCCTTGATGAGACTGAGGTAGAGCAGGAATACTATGATATTGCCAGAATCTTTGTGGAAAATGGCATAGATATAATTACCTTTGAGACTTTTGCTGATTTGGAGCATATTGTCCCTGCCATAAACAGGATAAAGGCAGAGAAGGCCGTATTTGTGATGGTGCAGTTCAGCATGAACCAGTATGGCTATACCAAGGCTGGAATAAGTGCCAGAAAGCTGCTTCTTATGGCAGCAGAGATAGCACAGATAGATGCTGTGGGCTTTAACTGCGGCGTTGGTCCAGGTCATATGGAGCAGATTACGTCAGGACTCTTACAGGACAGCGAGGTCATGACTGCCTTGGAGGACAAATATATTATTTCCCTGCCAAACTCAGGCTATCCTGAGAGAATACGAAACCATATTACCTTTGCAAAGCACCCTGAGTATTTTGTAGACAAGCTTGATGAGCTGGTAAACAGGGGGGCTGATATTGTAGGTGGATGCTGCGGTACTACACCAGACTTTATAAGGCTTCTGACCCAGAAGACAGATACCCTGCAAAGGGGAAGGGCAAGGCTTAAAGAGGGCAGTGAGGCAGAAGAAATAAAGCCAGTAAATAAAGCCTTTTTTGCAGACAAGCTTGAGACAGGAGAAAAGCTAATTGCTGTAGAGCTTGCCCCACCGTTAAATGCCAATGATGCAAACGTGTTAAAAGGTGCGCACATGTTAAAGGAATTGGGAGTTGATGTGCTGACATTTCCGGATTCGCCATCTGGCCGTACCAGAGTCGATTCTGTGCTTATGGCAGAGAAGGTTCACAGGGAAACAGGCATGTGTGTGATGCCTCATATATGCTGTCGTGACAAGAATGCTATCGCTATGCGGTCGGTATTTCTGGGTGCCCATATAAATGACATACACAATTTCCTTATTATCACAGGAGACCCTGTGCCTTCTGTATCGAGAAGCTCAGTAAAGGCTGTGTTTAACTTTGATTCTGTGGGACTTATGAATATAGCAAGAGACATGAATGATGAGAGTTTTAAGGAATGTCCTCTCGTATATGGAGGCTCAATCAACCAGGGGCGCAGAAATATTGAGGTGGAGATTGGACGTGTGAAAAAGAAGATGGAGGCTGGTGCCCAGTTTTTCCTCACCCAGCCAGTCTTTACCAGAGAGGATGCGGACAGGCTCCGCAGATTCAAGGATGAGACAGGAGCCAGAATCCTCTGCGGCATAATGCCTCTGATTAGCAGAAAAAATGCTTCATTTATGAAAAATGAGATAGCAGGGGTGAACGTGACAGATGAGATTGTTGCCAGATACCCAGAGAATGCCACCCGTGAAGAGGGAGAAGCAGTGGGAATTGAGCTGGCAAAAGAAATCATAGAGTACACAGATGATTTTGTGGATGGATATTATTTCTCATTCCCATTCAACCGTGTATACATGCTTGAACAAATTCTAAAATAATAAGCCTGCGCCTGATGCACATAAGCAGATAGTGGGGTTATGAGATAGGGTGGAAGTCCTCGGGATACATAAGTATAGTTTCCTGGGTTTCCACCTCTATTATTCTGACTGCGTCGCAGGTCTTAAATACTAAGACATAGTCCTCGGCATAGTCCTTTAATTCTTTTTCTATCATGGTGCGGTTATTGGTCTTGCACTGTGGAATCCATGAGCCGTCGATAAATTTTTCCAATCTGTACATTTTATAAATCTCCTAGAATTAAGTAGAATAATTATATCACATTTTGGTAATCCTGTGTTATTATAAAAAGACGGGGGTGGCAATTATTGATTACTTATGAAAACATACCTTTGGATTCAAAGGAGCTTAGTGAACTTAGAAAATATGAGATAGACTATGTATTTCAGCCGATTTTTTTCCCAGACTGCAAGACTGTATATGCATATGAAGCATTGATGCGCCCAAAGAGGGTGACAGTGACAGACTTGATTTCTGACTACACTAAGATGGGCAAGCTGCATGAGCTTGAAGTACTGACCATGTTTGGGGCGGCTGAGGCATATGGGGCACGCAGATATAAGGAGCCGATGACTGTAAATTCTTTTCCGACAGAGACCCTGTCAAGGAGTGAGGATGCTGAGTTCATGCGGCTGTATAAAAACATGCTTGGATATATAATAATAGAAGTCCTGGAATATCCAAAGGCTGATGAGTTCATATGGAGACTCAAGAGAGAGATTATCAGAACCAACAATATACCGCTCACGCTGGATGATTTTGGCGCTGGATATAATGGGATGGATGCGGTGGAGCTTTTTGAGCCACAGATTGTGAAGATAGACAGGGCACTTATTTCTGATATAGATACCAACGAGGGAAAGCAGAAAAAGGTGCTTGGATATATAAGGAAGTTAAAGGAAAAGGGCATACTGGTTCTGGCAGAGGGCATAGAGACCAAGGAAGAGAGTGATTTCCTGATAGCAAACGGAATAGATCTCCTGCAGGGTTTTTATCTGGGTATGCCGGAATGAGCCAGATTCATATAATTAAATAATATAGTAAGGACAGAAGCCATGGAAGATATAATCCTCCGTGGCTTTTTTGAGTCTGATTATGAAAATTTCATAATTTATAGAAATTTTAAAAAGATTATTGACAACGAACAATTGTTAGAGTAGACTAATGTTTGCTAAAAGGTTAGGTTAAACTAATATAAGGTAGAGTTCACGGAAACTTATTAGAATAACCAAACAAATATTAGCAGAGAGAATACACGGGATAAAAAAATAACATAGCAATCGTAGAAAAGGAGAGAACTATGAGTTTAAACGATGCAGAATTAGAGAAAGAGTACATAGTACAGGACATAAATACAGATGACGAAGAGCTGGAGGGCTTTTTGTTTTCGCTGGGCTGCTATAAGGGAGAGCCTGTGACAGTTGTCAGCAGAAAGAAAAAAAATCTTGTATTAGCAATCAAGGATGCAAGATATAACATTGATATTGAATTGGCAAAAGCTATTACAATATAAAGTTAAATTAAGATGGAGGAAACATTATGAGAATTGCGTTAACTGGAAATCCGAATAGTGGTAAGACCACTATGTACAACGCACTGACAGGCCGAAATGAAAAAATTGGAAACTGGGCCGGTGTAACTGTCGACAGAAAAGAAAGCCCTATCAAGAAGGCATATACTGACAGCTCAAAAGAGCTTATTGCAGTTGACCTTCCAGGTGCATACTCAATGTCACCATTTACATCAGAAGAGAGTATTACAAGTGGATATGTAAAGAATGAACATCCAGATGCTATCATCAACATTGTGGATGCTACAAACTTAAGCCGAAGCTTGTTCTTCACTACTCAGCTTCTTGAATTAGGAATTCCTGTAGTAGTAGCGCTTAATAAGAGTGATGTTAATGAGAAGAAGGACACACAGATTGATGAGAAGAAGCTTTCTGAGAAGCTGGGATGTCCTGTAATAAAGACTGTATCTACATCAGACAGAGGACTGTCAGAGGTAGTTAAGGCAGCCGCTGAGCTTGAAGGAAAAGGTCAGAAGGCACCATACGTTCAGGGAGAGATTAACCTTCATGACAAGAATGAGGTTGAGGAAGCTGACCGTAAGAGATTTGATTTTGTAAACTCTATTGTAAAGGATGTTGAGAAACGTAAAGTTCTTACAAAGGAGAAGAACACAGGAGATAAGATTGATGCGATTCTTACACATCCTGTATTAGGAATTATTATATTTGCTGCAATTATGTTCCTTGTATTCTATATTTCACAGTCTACACTTGGAACATGGCTGGCTGACATCTTAACAGGCTGGATTGAAGATTTCCAGAACTGGGTAGGTGGACTTATGGAAAATGCAAACCCATTACTTTACGCTTTACTCGTTGATGGTATCATCGGTGGTGTAGGTGCCGTAGTTGGATTCTTACCACTTGTAATGGTTATGTACTTCCTTATCGCTTTACTTGAGGATTGTGGATATATGTCTCGTGCAACAGTAGTACTTGACCCAATCTTTAAGAGAGTTGGTCTTTCAGGAAAGACAGTTATCCCAATGGTTATTGGTACTGGTTGTGGTATCCCTGCAATCATGTCATGTAGAACAATCCGTAACGAGCGTGAGAGAAGAACATCTGCTATGCTTGCAACATTCATGCCATGTGGAGCTAAGCTTCCAGTTATCGCATTATTCGCTGGAGCATTCTTCTCAGATGCACCATGGGTTGGACCACTTATGTATTTCGTAGGTATCCTTTTAATCCTCTTAGGTGCTTTGCTTGTTAAAGCAATCACAGGTATGAAGTATAGAAAATCATTCTTCATCATTGAGTTACCAGAGTACAAGGTACCAAGCATCAAGTTCGCATTTGGTTCAATGCTTGAAAGAGGAAAAGCTTATATTATCAAGGCTGGTACAATCATCCTTGTATGTAACACAGTAGTACAGATTATGCAGTCTTTCGATACACACTTCCATGTAGTAGAGGAAGGAATGGAGAGCACATCAATCCTTGCAACAATCGCATCTCCATTTGCATACTTACTTGTTCCTGTAGTTGGTGTGGCAGCATGGCAGTTAGCAGCAGCAGCTATCACAGGATTTATTGCAAAGGAAAACGTAGTAGGAACAATCGCAACAGTTTATGCTATTACTAACTTCATCGATACAGATGAGCTTGAGTTAATCGGAAGCGGAAGCTCAGTAGCAGCAGTAATGGGTATCACAAAGGCAGCAGCCCTTGCTTACCTTATGTTTAACCTTTACACACCACCATGTTTCGCAGCTCTTGGAGCATTAAACTCAGAGTTACAGAGTGGTAAGTGGTTATTCGGAGCAATCTGCTTACAGCTTGCAACAGGTTACACTGTAGGATTCCTTGTATACCAGATTGGTACACTTATCACAACAGGAAGTGTTGGAGCTGGATTCGCAGGCGGATTAATCGCAGTACTCGTATTTGCAGCAATTATTGCTGGAATTATTATCAAGAATAATAAGGCATTTGATGCAGAATACCAGTTGGACTAATTAAGTAGTTGATGTCAGACAGGAGGCGCATTTTATGGCAGACTTAATAATTATATTGATTCTTGTAGCTTGTGTTGGAGGAGCTTGTTATTACATACATAAGAGCAAAAAGAAGGGTATAAAATGTATTGGCTGTCCATATGCAAACTCCTGCTCTGGTGGATGCAGTAATGATAAAAAGTCCAAATAATTTGTATTGTTGTTCAAATAAAATCTGGAAAGAAACCACAATATATGGTATAATATGCAATGATAAATCCATATGGGAGGTTTGACTATGGAAAGAAGTGAATTGGACAACAGCAGGACAGAACGATTCAAATATAATAATTTGATTGATACGTTTTGTAAATTAAATAAAATCAGCGTTGATACTCTTCTGGATTCAGGGGAATGGTATATAAGATTCGAGGATTGGAAGCTGCAACAAAACGCTGGCTAAAAGGGAATAAGAGAACCACTTGCATTTGCATATATTGCCATGCAAGTGGTTTTTTACGTTTGGCTCTAAGTCAAGTGTTGGGGTGTGATTTTTTGAATCACGCCCCATTACTGGATTTGGGTCATTTTTTATATTTGATATGTTTTGTTATGATTTAGGGCATAGCAAACAAACCC
>CAVKUD010000103.1:0-10432 GCA_963659315.1 Senegalimassilia sp.
GGATTTAAGGAGTTAAGCACTGATGCCTTTAAATCACGGTAGCCATCTGCTGTCCTGAAGCCTGACAGATAGGCACTCATGCCTCCTACATTTTCTGAGATTGACATATTATTGTCATTTAGGACAATGATGAGATTTGACTTGAGGGATGAAGCGTTGTTTAGTGCTTCGTATGCCATGCCTCCAGTCAGTGCCCCATCTCCTATGACAGATACCACATTGTAGTCCTCACCTGTGATTTCTCTAGCCTTGGCAAGTCCCAGCCCTGCTGAGATGGATGTGGAGCTGTGTCCTGTGTTAAAAGGGTCGCAGTCGCTCTCCTGTGCCTTAGGGAAGCCGCTCATGCCTCCATACTGCCTTAGGCTTTCAAAGCCATCCTTTCTGCCAGTCAGTATCTTGTGGGTATATGATTGGTGTCCTACATCCCATATTATCTTATCCTTTGGTAAATCAAATGTGAGATGAAGTGCCATTGTAAGCTCTACCACCCCCAGATTTGACGCAAGGTGTCCGCCGGTCTGTGAAATATTCTCCACCAGAAAACTTCTGATTTCAGCTGCCAGATCTGCAAGTTCCTCGTCTGTTAACTTTTTTATATCATTTTCCTTTTGAATCTTATCTAAGACCATACCTATTTCTCCCGATGAATTAAGTATACAAATAAGTTTTGTAAAAATTCATCATTTTTCCCCAGTGCTCTCAATTCATCACATGCTTCCTTTGAAATCCTCTCGACATCAGCTATTGATTTCTCAAGACCTTCAAAGGCTACATATGTCATCTTACTGTTTTTCTCGTCACTTCCAACAGGCTTTCCCAAGACCTCAAGTGAGCTTGTAACATCTAAGACATCGTCCTGTATCTGAAATGCCAGTCCGATTTTTGAAGCTATCTGCTCCACTCTTTTCACATCATCATCCGATGCCCCTGCAAGAATAGCTCCTACCATCATGGAGCACTCTATCAGGGCTCCCGTCTTTAGCTTATATATAAAGTCAAGCTTGTCTCTGGAAATCTCTACGCCAGGTGTTTTCTCGCTTTCCACGTCTACAACCTGTCCGCCTACCATGCCGTATACACCAGCCTTTCTGGCAAATACAGCAAAAGCCCTTGCGACTCTTATATCATTCTCTATCTCAAAGGCTTTTGATACAGTCTCATATGCGTAGTTTAAAAGTGCATCACCAGCTAAAATCCCCATTGCCTCCCCATATACTGCATGAGTGGTCTTTTTGCCTCTTCTGTACTCATCATTATCCATGGCAGGCAGATCATCATGCACCAGGGAATATGTGTGTATCAGCTCTATACCAGCCATAAATGGCTTAATCACATCTCCCTGACCGCCAAACAGCTTATAGGTCTCCTCCATCAGTATCGGACGCAGTCTCTTACCGCCTACCCTGACACTGTAATTCATGGCATCAAATATAGTTTTCTGAAAGCCCTCTTCCTCTGGCAGATATTGCTCTATAACAGAGTTCACATATGAAGCTTTAGCCGAAAGCTCTTCCTCAAAATTCATTAGAATTCCTCCAGTTCCCCTTGGTTATTTATGACTAACATGGATTTTTCAATATTATCCAACAGATTATTTGCTTCTTTCAGCTCCTCTACTCCGCTCTTATACAGTTCAAAGGAAGCATCCAGAGTGACATCTGCTGATTCCATCTGGTTTATTATCTTTTCAAGCTTTTCAAATCTATCTTCAAGAGTTGCTTTTTCCTCACTCATTTGCTATAACCTCCGAAACTACTGTTTTTATTTTTCCATCCAAAAGATGTATGGTGACGTTCTGCTTCTCCTCTACTCCCTCTATGCTCTTAAGGGCTTTTCCAGAAGCATCCTCCACATACGCATATCCCTGTCCAAGCTTTTTGACTGGTGAGCAGGCTTCCAGTCTGCCTGCATACAGCTCCAGCATATGCTTCTTTTCCTTAATCATCATATTCATTTTCAGATTAAGCTTTTCCTCATATTCCATCAGGCGGCGCCTGTTTTCATTCAGCCTGTGCTCTGGGCTTAGGTACTCAAGTCTCAGCTTATATGAATTAAGTCTCTGTCTTGAAATCTCAAGCTTGTTATAGAGACTGTTTTTCATGCGTCTCTCGTACTCTTTTAATCTGTCCTGCACCAGCCTGTAGTCAAATACCGCAAGCTCAGCAGCTGCTGACGGTGTAGGTGCCCTCATGTCTGCCACAAAGTCAGCAATCGTCCAGTCGGTCTCATGTCCTACCGCTGATATGGTCGGTATCCTGCAGTTAAAGATTGCATCTGCTACGATTTTCTCGTTAAATGCCCATAAGTCCTCTATAGGGCCGCCGCCTCTGCCGACGATTATCACATCAACTCCCAGCAGCTCAAGTGCATGTATGCCGTTTACAATACTCTGGGCTGCCCCATCGCCCTGAACCAGAGCTGGGTACAGGATAAGCTCCACATAGGGATTTCTCCTCTTTGCGATGTTTCTGATATCCTGGATGGCTGCTCCTGTAGGTGCTGTGACAATACCTATCCGCTTTGCATACTGGGGAATAGGTATCTTGTATTCACTGGCAAAATATCCCATCTCCTCCAACTCTTTTTTTAGCTTTTCAAACTGAAGGTAAAGATTGCCCTCTCCGTCCAGCTCTACCTGTCTGGCATAGAGCTGATAGCTGCCTGTCTTCTCATAGACCTCCACAGATCCTGTGACTATGACCTTATCTCCTTCCTTCATGGTGAAGTTAAGACCTCGTCTGTTGCCTGCAAACATAATCGCACTGATTGTACCAGCAGCATCCTTTATAGTGAAATAAATATGACCACTGCTATGATACTTACAGTTTGATATTTCACCCTTTACGCTTATGTTTCTAAGCATGAAGTCCTGGGTAAACATATTCTTTATGTAATTGTTTATCTGACCAACGGAATATATATTTTTATTCATTTCTTATATTCTATACAAATCTATGCAAACTTAGCTAATACACCATTTACGAATGATGCAGACTCATCTGTTCCAAATTTCTTGGCAAGCTCTACTGCCTCATTGATAGATACCTTCACAGGAATATCATCCTCGTACCTAATCTCATATACTGCAAGACGGATAATTGATAAATCCACCTTACCCATTCTGCTGGTCTTCCAGCCATGTGACTTCTCATTTATCTCAGCATCTATTGTGTCAATATTCTCTACAATTTTACTGAATTTGTCCTTTATATAATTCATATCGGCTTCGCTGATGTTTCCCAGCTCATCCTCTATCATGTCAAACTGCTCCTGCATCTCATCATTATCATGAAATTCTACTCTGAATAACAGCTTGAATACATTTTCTCTGATTTCTCTTCTCGACATATTTCTATCCTCTCATATGTTTATTTAAAAAAGGGTGTCAAACGACACCCTAATTATACTACAAATATATGATTTGCAAAAGGATTAATTCTCACTCATTGCAACACTTGCAATTCTCACATTGACAACGCCTACTGTGAGTCCTGTCATTGTCTCAATTGTGGTCTTAATCTTCTCCTGTACCTTCTGTGATACCTCTGGAATACTGAAGCCGTATGCAATGTTGATTGCTACATCAACCTTCACTTCTCCCTCGATAACCTCTACCACAATTCCTTTTGAGAGGTTCTTCATACCAAGCTTGCTGACGATTTCGTTGGTGATATTTCCAGCCATTGAGCTTACTCCCTCAACCTCTGTTGTAGCAAGTCCTGCAATGATTGCTACTACCTCATCTGCAACCTTTACCTCTCCAAACTGATCTGATTTAATACTGAATGTCTTTCTGTTCTCAGCCATTTCTATTCCTCCTATCGCTTAGACAATCTGTCCCTTGGCAACATATACCTGGAAAGAATCATTTCCTGTAAGGTATTTGCCATTTGTAATGCGCACATTCTTGTCTGTTATAACATACTCAAGGCTTACATTTTCCTCTACCACTGTGTCCTGCATCAGAATACAGTTCTTGAGTTTGGCACCCTTTCCTATTCTGACACCTCTGGCAAGTACGCAGTTCTCGATACTTCCCTCTATGACGCAGCCATCTGCTATCATTGAGTTTTTAGCAGTGGCACCCTTGATGTATCTTGTCGGGTTATCATCCCTGATTTTGGTATATATATTAGTCTTTGTCTCGAATAAAGCCTTTCTGTTTTCATCCTGAAGAAGACGCATATTCTCATTGAAATAGCTCTTCAAATCAGATATGTATGCACAGTAGCCTGTATACTCAAAACCACGGATATTCAAATCCTTGACATGTGGTGCAAGCAAATCTCTTGTGTAATATGTATAGCCATGTACATAGGCATCATCCACCAGATCCATGAGCTTTTCTCTCTCGATTATGTACATATTCATGCAGTAGTTCACCTTGCCACGGTTCTTTGGATTAATGTATATCTTTGTAATCCTGTCTCCCTCTAAATCCATGGAATAGTAAAGCTCTTCATTATTGCTCGGCTTAAAGAAAACCTCTGGAATCTCCATGTTTCTGTAGACAACGGTCACATCTGCCCCTGACTTCTTGTGGGCATTTATAAGCTGTCTGAAATCAAATGAAATCGCATAGTTTGCATCTGTCAGAATCACATACTTCTGTGTACATCTTCTGAGATAGCCCTTAAGACTCTCCAGTGCCTCGATTCTGCCGCCGTACACCTTTATCTGCTTCTGCGAATAAGGTGGAACGATATTTAAGCCTCCCTTTTTTCTGGCAAGGTCAAACTCCTGACCTGAGCCAAGGTGATCCATAAGGGAATGATAGTTTTTCTTTACAATGAGCGATATATCATCTATACCACTATGTACCATACTTGAGATAATAAAATCCACTAATCTGTATCTTCCTGCAAAAGGCACAGAAGCCATAAGTCTCTCTGCAACCAGCTCAGGTAATAATGAGTCATAACAGTTAGGAAAAATTACACCAACAGCCTCTTCATTGTTTGCATTTAACATGTCTTCCCCTCCTCTACATCATCATAAACCATTGCATCAGGACCTATAACAGCCTTTGCTCCTATCGTAACTCCAGGAGCGATTGTTGCCACATCACCGACCTCGTCTCCTGCTGGTTTTGCTCCAACACTGGCATCCTCTCCTATGACTGCGTTCTCAGCCACGATACAGTGAACAACCTTTGCGCCCTTTTTGATAACAGTGTTGCCCATCACTACTGCATCCTCTACCACAGCACCTTCCTCTACCTTGACACCTGAGAAAAGAATAGAATGCTTTACAGTTCCCTTTACTACACATCCATCTGTAATCATGGAATCCTCTACCTGGGCATTCTCTCCGATTACATGACCTGTATGTCCGCTGTTTCGGCTGTATATCTTCCAGTTCTCATCAAAGAGGTTGATTCCACTGTGTTCTGGGTCAAGAACCTCCATATTTGCTTCCCAGAGAGATGGTATAGTACCTACATCCTTCCAGTAGCCGTCAAAATGGTAAGCATACATATTTCTGCCATCTCTTAAGAGATTAGGAATAATGTTGTTACCAAAATCATTTTCTGAATTTTGGTCTGCCTCATCCTCAATGAGATACTTTTTAAGTATATCCCAATTAAAAATATAAATACCCATTGATGCAAGATTAGATTTAGGATTCTTCGGCTTCTCCTGGAACTCTGTAATCTTGTCATTTTCATCTGCAACCATAAGTCCGAATCTGGAAGCCTCCTCCCATGGAACCTCCATGACTGCAACTGAGAACTCTGCACCCTTTTCCTTATGGAATCTGAGAAAATCACTGTAGTCCTGCTTGCAAATCTGGTCTCCTGACAAGATGATTACATATTCAGGGTCATAGGTCTCTATAAATGCAATATTCTGATATATTGCATTTGCTGTTCCCTTATACCAGTCAGAGCCTGATGCCTTCTGATATGGTGGTAAAACGTGTACTCCTCCATACAGTCTATCCAAATCCCAAGGCTGACCATTTCCAATATACTCATTAAGAACTAATGGCTGATACTGGGTCAGAATACCGACAGTATCAATTCCCGAATTTACACAGTTTGATAATGGGAAATCAATAATTCTGTATTTGCCGCCAAATGGAACTGCGGGCTTCGCCAATTTCTGAGTCAGAGCGTACAGACGTGAGCCCTGTCCTCCTGCAAGTAGCATTGCAACAATCTCTTTTGCCATCCTGCTAATCCCCCTTTAATTTTATACTATAATCGTACCACACTTTCTATTTTGGTCAAACATTAATTTGCTTTATTTTCCATAAATTAAGTCTGTATTTATAAACTCATACGGAACGTCCTGATAAACGTAATAATTAAGCCAGTTAGAATATAAAATATTGCCATGTGACCTCCAGGTCAGCACTGGTTTTTGTGTGTCATCATCATCTGGATAGTAGTTAACTGGCACATCTATAGGAAGTCCCTTGTTTTTATCCCTCTTATACTCCGCATCCAGTGTAAGTCTGTCGTACTCAGGGTGCCCCATGACAAAAATCTGCTTGCCAGTCTTGTCTATCACAAGGAAAACGCCTGCCTGGTCAGACTCTGCCAGTATTGTAAGGTTTTCGCACTTCTCTATATCCTCTTTTCTAACCTCAGTGTGACGTGAATGAGGTGCATAGAATATATCGTCAAAACCTCTCACAAGCGGCACTTTTCTGTTTTTCACATAATGTCTGAACACGCCGAACATCTTTTTATCAAGCACATGCTTCTGGATGCCATAGTGATAATAGAGACCTGCCTGCGCTCCCCAGCACAGATGCAGTGTGGAAAAGGCATGATCCTTACTCCACTCCATTATCTGGCAGATTTCATCCCAGTAGTCAACCTCTTCATACTCCATCAGCTCAACTGGTGCCCCTGTTATTATAAGTCCGTCAAACTTCTGGTTTTTCACCTCGTCAAATGTCTGATAGAACTTGTTCAGGTGGCTCATGGAGGTATGTGTAGATTCATGAGACTTTGTAGTTATAAATGTGACATTTACCTGTAGAGGGGTGTTTGACAGCGACCGTAAAATCTGAACCTCTGTCTCCTCCTTAAGGGGCATCAGATTTACGATAGCGATTTCAAGCTGTCTGATATTCTGATGAACCGCCCTGTTTTCGTCCATGACGAATACATTTTCTTTTTCCAGTATTTCCTTTGCAGGTAAGTCATTTTGTGTTTTTATTGGCATTTATTTCACCTCAGTTTTGTACAATATATTCATTATAGTAATTTCTGCCTCTTGTTTCAATGTCTGAACTAATTATTAATCATATCAAGCAGCTGTTCTTCTGTGATAACAGGTATTCCCAGAGACTGTGCCTTGGTGAGCTTGCTTCCTGCGGCTTCTCCTGCCACCAGATAGTCAGTCTTTTTCGATACAGAGCCTGTACACTTACCGCCGTTTTTCTCAATAAGCTCTGTGGCTTCCTTTCTGCCTAGTGTAGGCAGGGTGCCTGTCACAACTATTGTGAGTCCACTCAGCTTGTCTCCCGCTTCTTCATCCTTTAAAACCTCCATATTGACACCCAGCTCTTTCATTTCACTGACAACCTGCCTGTTAAGGTCATCACCGAAATACTCTATGATACAGGTGGCTGTTGTGGCTCCAATATCATCAATTTGAACCAAATCGTCAAAGCCTGCTTCCTGTAGGCTCTGTATTGAGTCAAAATGCTTCATTATGGCTTTTGCTGTATTTTTGCCCACATTTCTTATGCCAAGTCCTGTCAGAAGCTGGGCTGCATCATTCTGCTTTGATGCCTCAATTGCCTTAAGGACATTATCTGTGCCCTTTTCCTTGCCGATAATTCCTTTTTCAATCAGCTCTTCCCTTACGTTTCCAAGCTTGTATATGTCTGCAAAGCTATGCACATATCCGTTTTTTACCAGAGCATCAATGATTGACTCTCCAAGACCTATTATATTCATGGCATCCAGTGAGCAAAAATATGACAGGGTTCTTGTAAGCTGAGCAGGACACAAAGGATTAAAGCATCTGATATCTGCTGTGTCCCCTTCTCTTTCAAGCTTGCTGCCACACACTGGACAATGTGTCGGCGCGGTAAATACCTTGTCAGGCTCAGCTACACAGCCATTTAATTTTGGAATAATCTCACCGCTCTTAAATAATTTATATGCGCCTCCGATTCCAATATGCATATCATTTATATAATCCTGGTTGTGAAGTGTGGCTCTAGTCACATTTGTACCGCAAAGTCTTGCCGGCTTGCCTGTCTCTTTGTCATGGAAAACACCTGTAAAGGTCAGCTTGCCTGTCCTTCCCACATCCACAAGTATGTCATCCATCACTACGACTCTCTCTTCTGGTGGATACTTGTAGGCTATATGGCCACTGGAATACTTACTGCCTGCCGGAAAATCGTCACGATAGCTTATTTCATCAATTTTTATAACAGCGCCATCTATGTCATATTCTAATGAGCTTCGCATTTCAGCAATCTCATCAATTGCATTTATTACCTGCTCTGCATTCATACATTTTCTATGAAATACTACAGGTACATCCTTGCCTTGCAATATATCCATGCTCTTACAATGGCTCTCAACAAGCTCATCTGTTCCCTGCTGTACATTGAATACAAACATCTTAAGTCCACGTTCTCTCGTGATAGAAGGGTCAAGCTGCCTCAAGGTACCAGCGGCAAGATTACGCGGATTAGCTGCTATTTTTTTACCAGCCTTTTCCTGGTTTTCATTATACTTTTCAAAGTCTTCATGAGACATATACACCTCTCCCCTGAGCTGAAGTGAGTCATATGGCAGGTCTATATATCTTTTGACATCAGGTATTACCATGGCATTTGCGGTTACATCCTCACCAATTATTCCATCACCTCTTGTCTCAGCAAGAGTTAATCTCAGCCTGCCAGTCTCATCCTTCTCATAGCGCAGGGTCATTGAGAGTCCATCTATTTTGGTTTCAACAGAAAAAGCGCAATCCGGGTGCATCGCCTGTACCTTGTCTACCCAGGCTGTCACATCCGCCTTGTCAAACACATCCTCAATCGACAGCATAGGCACATCATGTGTCACCTTGACTCCTGCCTCACGCTTGGCAACACCACCGATTTTCTGTGATGGGGAATCAGGCGTAACCCAGTCTGGGTGGTCTTTCTCTGCATCTTTCAGCTTTATCATCAGCTGGTCGTACTCGTAGTCGCTGATTTCAGATGTATCCTGATTATAATATTTATCCATATGATAATTGATTGTATCAATTAATGTTTTATATTCTTTATAATCCATATTTTTTCTCCAAAATTTAACTATATTCCATGAGTTTTTTGCTCATTATCCATAACTGGGGCATTAGAGGATTTAGCTATAAGCCTCTGAAGCTTCTTGTATTCCTCTTCTGTCACGTCCCTGTATTCGCCTTCCTTTAAGTCTCCCAGCTCTATGTTCATTATTCTGACTCTCTGCAGCTCTACCACCCTATAGCCGAAATACTCACACATTCGTCTTATCTGCCTGTTATAGCCCTGGGTGAGAATTATTTTAAATGTCCGTGATGACAGCTTCTTTACATGGCATTTTCTGGTAGTTACTCCTAACTCCACAAGTGGCACACCGCCTGCAAGCCCTCTTATAAAGCTGTCTGAGACAGGCTTATTGACTGTGACAATATATTCTTTCTCGTGCATATTGCCAGACCGCATCATCTTATTTACTATATCTCCATTATTTGTCAAAAGCAAAAGTCCCTTGGAATCCTTGTCCAGCCTCCCTATAGGGTATATGCGTTTTGGATAATTAATATAATCAATTACATTATTTTTTTCTCTTTTTTCCGCTGTACACACGATTCCCACTGGTTTATTGAAGGCTATAAGAATCATTTCTTCCTCTTTTGTAACCTCTTTGCCATTGAAAACCACGCTCTGCCCTGCACAGACCCTGTCTCCTGTCACAGCTGGCCTGCCGTCTATAAGCACATTTCCAGCCTCCACCTGTCTGTCAGCCTCTCTTCTGGAGCACACCCCAGCCTCGCTTAAAAATTTATTTATTCTTACGCCCTTATCTTCCATATCATCTGCTCTTTCCCTGTATACTTTGGTATATACATAAAATCTGCCATTGACAGCCTTTCCTGCATACTTTGATATATATTAAAATGCGGAGACTTTTTCAAGCCTCCGCTTCATCATCTGTTACAACTAATTTACAGTCTCAAGGAACTCTGTCTTAATATATCCAATCTGTTCTCTGTACTCAACCTTTGTCCAGTCACCTTCAGTTCCAACTGCTGTGAATCTTGTACCCATATCACATCTTCCAAGCTTTGTACCATCCGTACTTGCAGAATCTCTGATATTAACTCCATCTGTTGTCTGAACAGTCCATGTAGATGGTGCAGCCTCCTGCGATGTAGTATCCTCTGCCGCTGTCTGGTCATCTGTTGCAGTATCATCTGTTGCAGCA
>CAVKUD010000104.1:0-10407 GCA_963659315.1 Senegalimassilia sp.
GTTGGAGTAATGAATATCAAATATAATTCATTACCCCAACATTTATTTTAGAACCTCTTATTTTTCCCTATTTTTGTGTGTGAAGTCGATGTTGGCAGGCTCATATTCCGCCCAAATGCATTTAAGCAGTCTGCCAGATTATAGCTGAATAAGCAGGAAGCTCTACTCCTCCATTAAACTCAAACACAGTATCTGTATTATCCTGGAGTTTTCCATCATGGTAATCTGCAAGGATTCTAAGCCTGCCACTTCCTGCGTCAAAGCCAGTGCCAAATGGCTGGTCTGTAGCATTTATGGCAACAAATACCTTCTCACCCTCCCATTCTCTGCTGAAAATGCACTGTCCGTTTGTCAGTACCACTGATTTAAAATCACCATACTCTAACGCCTTTGAAGTCTTCTTAACCTCAGCAAGCCTTGCTATCCACTGGGTCAGACCATTAAACTCTGGTTTTTCAAAGCAGGCTCTGAGTGCAGGGTCTCCATCCTCTTTTCTCGCCTTTGCGCCCCACTCACTGCCATAGTATACGCATGGTATACCAGGCATGCCAAATGCAATTGCATAGATAAGTGGTATATGATTTTCGTTATTTAATATGCTTGCAACCCTTGTCACATCATGGTTATCCACAAAGGATAAGAGGTGCTTGCCCTTGTATAAGGTCCACTGCTCTGGTCCAGACTGGCGCAGTAATGAATGATTGATTTCAAACATATTCATGGAATTAAAGCTCGAGTGAAGCCCTTTGTAGCACTCATAATTTGTGACAGAATGAAGCATGCTGTCGTTCATTATCTGGTTGTAGTCTCCATGCAGGGTCTCTCCCACTAAGAAAAAGTCAGGCTTTAAGCTGTCGCAGAACTGTCTGAGCCTCCTGATAAAGTCATGGTCAAGGCAGTATGCCACATCAAGTCTCAAGCCATCTATGTCAAATTCATCCACCCAGCCCCTTATAGCCGCAAAAATATGCTGGATTACATCCTCGTTTCTGAGGTTTAGCTTAACCAAATCATAGTTGCCTTCCCAGCCCTCGTACCATAAGCCGTCATTATAATTTGAGTTGCCCTCAAAGGAAATCTGTGCAAACCAGCTTATATATGGAGAATTTTCCCTGTTTTTGAGCACATCCTGAAAAGCCCAGAAGCCTCTGCCCACATGGTTGAATACACCATCAAGCACAACCCTTATGCCTTCCTTGTGAAGATTTTCACATACCTGGGCAAAGTCCTCATTGCTTCCAAGTCTGGTGTCTATCTTAGTATAATCTCTGGTATTGTAGCCGTGAGTGTCTGACTCAAATACAGGTGAAAAATATATGGCATTGGCTCCCACTGATTTGATGTGTGGAATCCAGTCATTCACCTTTAAGATTCTGCTCTCTGCCACTCCGTCATTCTCAAAGGGAGCACCACAAAATCCCAGAGGATAAATCTGATAAAATACACTTTCATATGCCCACATTGCAAGCACCTCCTGATGTCGATTTTCTAATTTCATATATTTTATCACATATGTAAAGCCCTGCACCAGAGCTAACCTTCTTCTATAACTATCTTATATCTATCTTCAAGCCTTCTGGTATCTATGCGGACTTACATACTATATATTACATACAGAAAACTTGCCACCGACAGCTTTTCTGCATACTAAGGCATACATGAACCCTTCCACCAGCAGCTTCTCTGGATTCATGGCAAGAAAAAGGACATCACATTAACTTACGCTAATTGTGATGCCCTTTCTTATAATGCTTAAGCATACTTTACTATGCACTCGCCTTACGCCATCTCAAACTGTGAATTATACAGCTCCGCATAAAATCCATTCTTCGCAAGCAGTTCATCATGAGTACCCTGCTCGATAATATCTCCATCCTTCATCACAAGAATCATGTCCGCATTCTTGATTGTAGACAGTCTATGGGCAATTACAAAGCTTGTTCTGCCCTTCATCAGGTTATCAAGAGCCTTCTGTATACGAATCTCTGTACGGGTATCTACAGAGGATGTCGCTTCATCAAGAATCAGTATTCTGTTATCTGCAAGGATTGCCCTTGCAATGGTGAGCAGCTGCTTCTGTCCCTGGGATACGTTTGAAGCATCCTCGTTAAGCTCCATATCATAGCCGCCTGGCAGGGTCTGGATAAAGTGGTGGGCATGGGCTGCCTTTGCTGCTGCGATAACCTCCTCGTCAGTAGCGTCCAGTCGTCCATACCTGATATTTTCCATAATCGTGCCCTTAAAGAGCCATGTGTCCTGGAGAACCATGCCAAAGGCATCCCTTAAGTCTGTACGGTTGTAGTCCCTGATGTCATGACCATCCACCAGAATAGCCCCCGAGGTAACATCATAGAATCTCATAAGCAGCTTAACCATAGTTGTTTTTCCTGCACCTGTTGGACCTACAATCGCAACCTGCTGGCCAGGCTTAACGCTTGCAGAGAAATCATTGATGATTATCTGGTCTGGATTATATCCAAAGTGAACATGTGAAAACTCTACGCTTCCCTCAATCTTGTCAAGCTTGACATGGTTCTCTACAGTCACATCCTCTTCTTCCTCCTCGAGGAATTCAAATACACGCTCTGAGGCTGCTGCCATGGACTGTAACTGGTTTGCCACCTGGGCAATCTGCTGTATAGGCTGTGTGAAATTCTTCACATACTGTATAAATGCCTGAATATCACCGATTGTAATAACATTTTTTATAGCTAAAATACCACCTGAAATTGCAACCCCTGCATAGCCTAAGTTTCCCACAAACTGCATGATAGGCATCATAAGTCCTGAGAGAAACTGCGACTTCCATGCTGACTGATACAATACATCGTTTGCTTCCTTAAAGGTCTTAATTGTCTCTGCCTCCTTGTTGTAAGCCTTTATGACAAGATGACCTCCATAGACCTCCTCAACCTGACCATTGATGTGGCCTAAATATTCCTGCTGCTGTCTGAAGTATTTCTGCGAGTGCTTAATCACAAAGGATATAAGCAGGGCAGAAACTGGCAGGATAACCAGTGAAATCAAGGTCATTAGCGGCGAAATCGAAAGCATCATGACAAGAGTACCAATCAGGGTCGCTACAGAAGTAATAATCTGTGTGATACTCTGGTTTAAGCTCTGTCCCAGTGTATCTACATCGTTTGTGATACGGGAGAGAACTTCACCATAGGTTCTCGACTCAAAATACTTCATAGGCATACGATTGATTTTGGCTGTGATATCCTTACGCATCCTGTAACAGGTCTTCTGGGTAATGTTTGTCATAATAAGCCCCTGGGCAAACATAAAGACTGCACTCACCACATACAAGCCAAGTGTAAACAAAAGCACTTTTGCAATATAACTAAAATCAATTCCGCCTGTACCTGCGATTTTATTCATAAGTCCCTCGGCAAGGGCTGTGGTAGCCTTACCCATTACCTTTGGTCCTGTAACAGAGAAAATCGTTGATACTGCTGCAAAAATCATAACAGCAATGATTGCCCCCCAGTATCTGCCCAGATACTTTATGAGCTTTTTGGTAGAGCCCTTAAAATCCTTTGGTTTTTCAGCCATTCTCGGACCATGTCCCATAGGACCTCTCGGTCTCTTTGAAGGCATCTTAGTCTGATTCATATTCTCACTCATCTTACATGCCCTCCTTATCTGACTCATTTATATTGTCTGTATTTAATCTGCCTGCCTCAGCGTCAGAGCCTATATCTTTCCTATCTGCATCAGCTTTTGAACTATATCCTTCATCCAGTCCAAGCTCTCTTGCCGAAAGCTGCGACTGGGCAATCTGCATGTATACATCACAGTTTCTAAGAAGCTCCTCGTGAGTTCCCTTGCCGACGATTTTTCCATCATCAAGCACGATAATCTGGTCAGCATGTAAAATTGTGCTGATACGCTGGGCTACAATAATCACAGCTGCATTAGCAGTAACCTCAGCAAGTGCTCCTCGCAGCTTTGCATCTGTTTTCATATCCAGGGCAGAGAAGCTGTCGTCAAATACATATATGTGAGGATTTTTTGCAATAGCCCTTGCAATGGCAAGTCTCTGCTTCTGTCCTCCTGATACGTTAGATCCGCCCTGGGCAATAGAGCTGTCATATCTGTCATTTTTATTCTCAATAAACTCTGTAGCCTGGGCTATCTCAGCCGCCTTGGCGATTTCTTCGTCTGTCGCATCCTTCTTACCAAATCTGAGGTTTGAGGCTATGGTTCCTGAGAAAAGAATGCCCTTCTGGGGCACAAAGCCTATAAGCTCACGGAGCTCCTCCAGAGAATAATCCCTGATGTCGTGTCCGTCCAGCTCGATTGAACCGCCAGTCACATCATAAAAACGTGGAATCAGGTTCACGAGAGTAGATTTTCCACAACCGGTACTTCCGATAATAGCAGTTGTTTTTCCCGGCTCCACCACGAAATCAATATCAGAAAGCACATCCTCCTTGGCGGCAGGATATCTGAAATCAACATGGTTGAAGCTGATAAGCCCCTTGTGGTTCTCCACTGTCACAGGCTTCTCCGGGCTTTCGATAGAGCTCTGGGTCTTTATGACCTCATCGATACGGTCAGCGGCAACTCCCGCTCTAGGCAGCATAATAGACATAGCTGACAGCATGAGGAAAGCCATAACAATCATCATGGAATAAGTGATGAAAGCTGTCATAGTACCAACCTGCATTGAACCATCATCTATTCTGCCTGCTGCAATCCATACTATTCCTAAAGTAATACAGTACATAATCATTGACATACCAGGCATCATAAAGGTCATGACACGGTTTGTGAAAAGCTGTGTACGGGTGAGCTCTTTATTTGCCTCATCAAAACGCTTCTCCTCTTCCTTCTCACGTCCAAAGGCTCTGATAACACTTAGACCTGTAAGGATTTCACGGGATACAAGGTTTACCTTGTCAACCAGGGTCTGCATGATTTTAAACTTAGGCATGGCAATTCCAACAAGTGTAAAAATAAATGCCATAATCGCAATAACAGCAACGACAATTACCCACTCCATGCCCGACTTGGTATTAGCCACCTTGATGATTCCGCCGATACCAACGATTGGAGCGTAAAGCACCATACGAAGCATCACGGCAGTCACCATCTGTATCTGCTGGATATCGTTTGTGCTTCTGGTAATCAGGGATGCAGTTGAAAATTTGTTAATCTCCGCATTGGAAAAACCAACTACATTTGAGAAGGTCTTTTCTCTCAAATCCCTTCCCACACCAGCACCAACTTTTGATGCTGCATATCCCACAACAACTGCTGCAATAAGCATAACTGCTGCAAAAATAAACATCTTGCCACCAGTTCTCCACAGATATGCAATCTGGTTAGCATCTACATCCACGCCTGCGTTTTCATCACACTTTGTGGCAAAGGCAATGCCCATGGACTTAAGAGTGGATGAACCCACTGCATCAATCTTATCCTGTACGCTGGATCTGATTTGTGTAATGATTTCATCATTGAGCTCCACTCCCTGTGGGATGGCAGATGTGTCAACATCCATGTCCTGTCCCGACTGGAACACCTGATAAGCCATTACAAGAGGAACCAGAAGCTCCTCGTCCATAGCATCCAATGTGTCATTGTCTGCTGTGAGCTTGTAGGTCTTTATTTCTGCTCCAGTCTCTGTCTGCTCATCATCAGATGCGCTCTCAGAACTTACTGCCTCATCCGAATAACAGGCTGTAAAAGCCTCCTTCTCATCCTCAAGCATAAAGGTCTGAGCCATCTGATAGTCTTCCTCAGTGATTTCCTCTGGCAGGATATGCTCGATACCGTGGTTCTGGATGCCTACGTCGATAATATTTGACGTATATTCCGGCAAAGCCAGATCACAGTACGCCTGAGCAAAGAGAAAAACAAAAATCACAATAATCCATCGCCAGTATGGAATCAAATTTTTGAATATTTTACTCATAAACAATTCCTTTCATTTTACCTATATCTATCGTATTTCCAACATCTGGATAAATGCGTATACACTCTATTTTATCAATACCAAGGTGGAATACAATAAAAAAAATATAAAGAAAGAATAAAATATAAGTCTAAATTCCTATTTATGCCAGAAAAACCGTTCCCTCCTCAAAGCTGAACTCCCTATCAACGGCTTTTAAATATTTTTCCCCACAGCTTGCTGCCACCAGCATAGGCGCATAGGCATCTCTGCCGCTGATATTTAACATATATGGGAAAGCCCCAAAGTGGCGCTTGTAATCCGCTGCAAAATCAAGAATCCCCTCCTGAATGTCCATAATTCCCTGCTGATTGCTGTCGTACCTGCCAAACTGCAGGGTAATATCCAGCCCGTCAATATATCTGTCTGCATGGTTTAAGCGCACCTTATTGCCAGTCTCAAAGCCACTGAACTGAGGTGTCGGCGATGAGAGCAGCAGCTCCCAGAAAATATTATAATCCCTGTTTGGGTCATGCTTTTTAAGCAAATCCCTGTTATGGGACTGGGAATATAAATAGGAAACAAGTCTGCCGCTCTGTAAAAATGCTTCCGAAGCATCAGGCTCAGCGTTTGTAACTGTATTTGTTCCCGCAATAATTCCATATATATCTGTGTCAAGCTTCCAGACATTTTTAGCCAGATAGTCCAGACTAACCGCACCGCTTCCAGCCCAGCCTATGTCAACCGCTGCTGCCTTTTTTGCATTGCCAAGTAAATCCCTGTAATATTTGCAGGCAGCGGACTGCTTTGACTCGTATAAGGCAGTTATGTCGTCAAAGGAATCCAGAAGGTAGTTTTTTACAGCGTCCACGTTTTTACTTGTCAGACCTATGTTCATTGCAACTGGGCACTTGTCCGTGATTGCCCTTTGTATTGCTAAAATTTTATCGGCTTTGCCACTATCCGCTGTGTCCTGCTGTGGGATAAGCCCCATGCTCTCAAACGCCTGACCAACTGTAATATTCTGGTTGACCTTGTGGAGTAAAAAGCGCCTGATAAAGTCATATTTATTATGCCCAGCCATAAGGATAGTGGCAGCCTTTCTCGACCAGTAAGCATACTCTGTGGCAGCCTCTGGATAAAGACGGTCATATACCTGTTTTAAAATGTCCCCGTCTCTGGATAAAAAGAGGATTTTATCAATATCGTTTTTTTGGCAGTAATCATGTATAAAGGCACAGTAGCCCACAGCAAACAGACCCCCATAGACATATCCATATTCATATGCCATGGAGTAAGCTCTCCTGCCACAATACAGCCTGTTGTTGACAATGCCCCTGTAGGCACTGCCAATCATTGCACTCATATCGTATGGGCGGTAGAGCAGGGAATTTTTATTTACATTAGGATAGTATAATGTTGCAAAGCCTGCCTTTTTTGCCATTTTTATGTCACTGTTTACATTGTCCCCTACATGGATAAATGACAGCTGCTTTGCAGTCTCAAAATCAGACCTTGCGATATCATAAAGCCCACCATCACATTTGCCTGCACCATATTCACAGGACACATAGAGCCTGTCATAGCCAGTGTAGCCGTTTCTGCCTAGAAGCGTCCTCATCTCATCCGCACATATGTACATGTCAGAAATGATAATTATGGTCTTTCCCTGAGACATCAGCCTCTTGTATACTTGCTTCATAAAGGGATTGGCATAACACATAAGCTTTTCCATATTTATTTCAAGCTCCATGCCATAGGAAGCATCAATTCCCACCTCCCGCTCTATCCTGTTCCAGATTTCCTTTAGGGTAACTTCATAGTTTCCATAACGGGAAAAATGGTCCTTGCGTACCAGATACTCCTGTTCCTGCCTGATTCGCTTAAAGTCCAGTATACCCAGCTTTTCCTGAAGCATAAAGAACAAATCGTCAGGGGCTGAAAATGGTCTGAAAATAAGAGTGTCAAATATATCAAATGACACCACATCATAGCCCATAAGTGCCTCGACGAAACTGTCAACTGACAGCTTCTGATACTCAGAATGAAACTGCTCTGACTCACTGCAGGAGACCTGCAGGTGCCTGGTCTCGTACATACTGGCTTCCGGCAGCTCTCCAAGCTTTGTCACACGAAATACATAGTATGCCAGATTAAGCCATAATAAATACAGCCATGACAGCAGGCATCTTATGCCGCTTGAGCCATCGTGCATTTTGTGATAGCGCTTTGAAATCCCTATGTGTCTGTTAACTAATGCGTTGTATATTTTCTGTCTCATGAGATGATATTGCCTTTCCCTATCCTAAAGATTGTGTTGACCACTTTCTATACATATTATCACAACCAGCGGTTGTGTGATAGATAAAGTTATAGCCCATCCTGGATTTTTCGGATGGGCTATGTGCTTATCTCGCTCTATCATTATTAAAATTATCATTTCGTCCTATATCTGTCAGTTCACATAGCTTTTGCTTAAATGAGCTTTTAACAGATTCTCTTTTCTTACTGTCCTCAATGTTCAATATCTCAAGCACCTTTTTCATTATTTCATCTGCCTTATCTGATTCAACTAATTTATTAGCACCATTAAGGTTCTTATAGCGCTTCTCAACAAACTCGATAATAGAAAAGAGATGAAAAAACTTACTATACTTATTTTCCTGTCCCAATGCCAGATAAAACTCATCCAGCATATAATTAATATCTGTATCTGTACAATCCGTATAATCTAAGAAATCCTCTACAGGCATCCGCCCATATATCTTTAAGTATACTCTGGAAGAAATGGTAATTGGTTCAGATTCTATTGTAATCACCTGGCACTTCTTCCCGTCTATCCAGGTGGTCTTTATCTCATTTTCCTCCCCCTGATTAAGTACCTGTTCAAAAAGCCCATACTCCTTATTGTCCCATGCCGCATTCTCGATGTCCGCCTCAACTCTGGGTTGATAGCTGTGCTTATTACAATTATGGATACTCAGAAAAAAACTTAATGTTCTACACACCCTGTATAAATATGGTTTTACAAAGGAATAGGCTTCCTCCTGATTATGCACAACTATATTCGTGATTTTTAAATTAAAATAATCCGCAGGCACACTCTCATTTTCCGAATCATTTTCGCTGTACAAATTAAAGTGTACATTTTCGCAATTTCTAAACGCCTGTTGTGTCCCAGGGATTTCTTCTTCCACCAAATGCTCAACATCCCAGTCTACAGGCTGCTTCAATCCCATCACAAATTCTGAATCTTTTGCTTCGCTGTGTAAATCATATGTATAGTAGCGTAGAGCAAATGTGACATTGTATATGCGTAGAGTATTTTCCATAATTATTTCTCCCACAAAATAGATACATTAAAAATATTCATTTGATAGCCTGCCTACTACTTTTCTGATTTCAACGCATCTAAATACCCCATGAGCCTCTCTTTTTTTCGATTATCCAGACTTCTAAATCCCTCCAGGACAAATGCTTCCTGATCATTTAAAGCTATAAGATAATCCACCTTATCTACAACCATATCGTTTCTCTCAGATAATAACTCATACGGCGTGACATTTAATGTCTCACATATTTTAAGAATTTTATCTGCTGACGGATTAGTTTTCTTCCTCTTCCAATCACTAATCGTACTCTGTGAAATGCCAGTATGCTCAGAAAATTCTTTTTGCGTGATTCCTTTTTCTTCCAATATATAGAAGATTCTTTCGCTTATTACCAAAATGACCTCCCCATCAAATGTTATAATTGTATATTATAGCATTTGATGGGAAAAGTCACAATGTACTTTCTTTATACATCATGACTATTCATTCTCATAACTGCCCTTATCAAAAAATATGCACTTATTAAATATAGCTTATCATCATCAAAAGAATCTACCATTTTATCATAAACCGCATATATGGCACTAACAAGGCACGGATTGGCAATAAGCATAGCCCAAGCACCATCAACGCACCTCACTCTGTCCAATTCATACATTAATTCCGTCAGTTCGCAAGTGGTAATCCTATTCCATATTCCCAGAATCTGTGTAACCTCATTGTCATATGATGCTTTCTTTACCTCTTCTTCAATTCGTTTTAATTCATTTTTATTTAGTCCACTATTATTTATTGTTTTGAGTTCTTCAAGAATATCCACAGTCAGCCTGGCAGATTCCGCTATCTCATCTATAGACATATCTGTAATAAATTCAATACCTTGCAGCTCAACCTTATATTTGAAATAATTATCTGAAAGTTCTTCCAAACGAAACTCATCATTAATCTTCCTAACCAGTATATCTTCGATTTCTTTATGCTCCTCTTCTGTAATTGCATTAAATTGTTTTAACTTGTTCATATCAAGCGCCTCCTTGTTGTATTGACGTATCGTATAAGCGTGCATTAGTATAAAATAAAACATATGTCAAGATAAAAAACAACTGGGAGGAAAACGGCTCTAAGTCAAGTGTTGGGGTGTGATTTTTTAAATCACGCCCCATTACTGGA
>CAVKUD010000105.1:0-10319 GCA_963659315.1 Senegalimassilia sp.
GGGCATGCTGACAGCGGATGAGGATGCAGATTTGCTTGACCCAAGGTCATGGACAAAGGAGAGATACCCAGTCCTTGCCACAAATGAGGAAAAGGGCATATACGGACCGGGACACAATTCGTTTACAAAGGATGAAGATGGCAATGATATTATCGTATATCATGCGAGAACAGAAGCTGAAATCGTGGGCAATCCTCTTTACAATCCAAACCGCCACGCCATGCTTATGAAGGTTAAGTGGAGTCAGGACGGCAGACCGGTATTTGACTATGAATAGGATTTGCAAAAAATGTCTCATGCGTGAGATGGCAGAGGAGGATGTCTTGATGATAGAAAAATATAAGGCTGCGATTAAGTCAGAGGACAGGGTGCCGGAGGAAGAATACGAGCGCAGGCTGTCTGTGTGCAAGGAGTGCGAGAAGCTCAATGCAGGAACCTGTGCAGCCTGTGGCTGCTATGTGGAGCTTAGGGCATTAAGCCCAGTCAGCAGATGCCCATATCATAACTGGTAAAAATATGATACACAAAAGTATATAATATATGACGCAAAAGCGGGGAAGGTAGAAAATATGGCAAAATTAGTAATCAACGATGGAAAAGAATTAGACACAATAGCTCCTGAGATATACGGACATTTCTCAGAGCACCTGGGCAGATGTATATATGAGGGACTCTATGTGGGAGAAAACTCTGATATTCCAAATGTAAATGGAATGAGAACAGATGTAGTGGAGGCTCTTAAGGAGATTGACATACCAATGCTCAGATGGCCAGGAGGCTGCTTTGCAGATGAGTACCACTGGAAGGACGGCATAGGAGATAAGTCAAAGCGTAAAAAGATGATAAACACCCATTGGGGCGGAGTTGTTGAGGACAACAGCTTTGGAACACATGAGTTTATGGAGCTTTGCAGACAGCTGGGCTGCAAGACCTATATCAATGGCAACCTTGGAAGCGGCACAGTGCAGGAGATGTCAGAGTGGGTTGAGTATATGACCTTTAAGGGAGTATCACCTATGGCAGATCTGCGTAAGGAAAACGGGCACGAGGAGCCATGGAAAGTTGATTATTTCGGAGTGGGAAACGAAAACTGGGGCTGCGGAGGCAACATGACACCAGAATTTTATGCCAACATGTACCGCCGTTATCAGACCTATGTGAGAAATTATGACCCAGAGAAGCCAATCGCAAAGGTATGCTGTGGAGCAAATGTAGACGATTACCACTGGACAGAGGGCGTGATGAAGACCTGCTTTGACCATGTGCCAGAACAGTTCCATGGCTTTATGGACTATATATCACTTCACTATTATGTACATCCAGAGGGCTGGGAGATAAAGGGAAGTGCGACAGACTTTGATGATGCAGTATGGTACAAGACCCTGGGCAAGGCACTTATGATGGATGAGTTGATTGACAGGCACAGTGCCATAATCGACCAGTATGACCCAGAGAAAAAGATAGGCCTGTCAGTGGATGAGTGGGGCACATGGTTCACCTGTGAGCCAGGAACCAATCCAGGATTTTTGTATCAGCAGAATACAGTACGAGACGCTCTTGTAGCAGGAATAACATTAAATATCTTTAATAAACACTGCGACAGAGTAAAGATGGCATGCCTTGCCCAGATGGTAAATGTGCTTCAGTCGGTAATCCTCACAGAGGGAGAAAAGATGATAAAGACACCTACATACCATGTATTCCATATGTATCGTCATCATCAGGGAGCAAAGCTCTTAGACAGCGCTCTGAACAACGTTCAATCAATAGGAACAGAGGAGTGGAGCGTACCAGAGATAACAGAATCAGTATCTAAAAAAGACGGAATAATCACAATCACACTCAATAATCTGTCAACAACAGATGATAAGGAGCTTGACATAGTCCTCACAGAAAAGAGTGATTATGAAATCGTAGAGGCAAATGTTGTCACAAATGATGATATGCACGCCCATAACACATTTGAGGCACCAGAGACTGTAAAAGAAGCTGAGTTTACAGCATACAAAGCAAACGGAAGCACTATAACAGTGAATCTTCCAAAATGCAGTGTAGTGGAATTAAGAATAAAATAGGGTGAACTTCCCACATGAGGTTTTTGCTAATCTCCTGATATACAGTGTATTTTGCAGAAAAAATATGAAGTTAGCTGCGGGAGCGAATCGTGGATAGGGTAATAAAATTTGTATGGCTATCGACGTTGCCGAGTTTATTGGAACCCGCAGCAGTTCATATTTTATTCTGCAAAACAACTGTATATCATACGATTATCGAAGGTTATGAAGTGGGAAGTTTGTAATATTATGATTTTAAAACGTAGATTAAGAGGAGTGGCTGCGGGGAAAATACAGTGGGCAAATTTGTGACTGTGGAGGATATTAGATTTTCTTAATGTTCTGTATGACACACAGCAATTCGGCAACAGGACGTTGCCGAGAGCGAGACCTGAGCCATGGATGGCGAATGTCGAGCGTTTGCGTCGATAGACATTATTTATATCAGAACATTTAGAAAATCTTATATCCAGAACTCGGAACAAATTCGCCCACTGTATTTTCCCCGCAGCCACTCCTCTTTCAATACCCTAAAAATAATAGAATGTATAAATAAACACGGAGGAATTATATGCTGCAAAAGAAGCTTAACCCAATAGACCTAAAGTCCATTAGAGTCCAAGACCCCTTCTGGGGCAAATACACCACCCTAGTCACCAGCGAAATCATCCCCTACCAGTGGAAAGCCCTAAACGACGACGTGGAGGATGCCGAGCCAAGCCACTGCATATCCAACTTTGAAATTGCAGCAGGGCTTAAAGACGGCGAATTTAAAGGCTGGGTATTTCAGGACACAGACCTTGCCAAGTGGCTTGAAGCAGTAGCCTACTCCCTGTCCTATGAGCCAAATCCAGAGCTTGAAGAGCGGGCAGATAAGGCGATTGATTTAATCGGAAAGGCACAGGAGGAGAACGGATACTTAAACACACATTTTTCCATTCTCTATTCGGGACAGCAGTTCTGCAATCTGAAGGAAGGACATGAGCTGTACACATCAGGCCACATGATAGAGGCAGCAGTGGCATACTATAAGGTCACTGGCAAGGACAAATTCCTTAATATAATGAAGAAAAATGCAGACCTTATATGCCAGGTTTTTAACACGGAAAGATATAAGAATGCAATTCCTGGACATGAAGAAATAGAGCTTGCCCTTATGAAGCTCTATGATGTGACAGGAGATAAAAAATATGCTGATATGGCAAAAGCCTTTGTGGACAGGCGGGGCACAAGACCAAATTATTTGTCAGAGGAGAGCAAAAAGGACTGGTTTATAGATGTATGGCATGACCCAAATCCATATGTGGAAGCCTACGGACAATCACATATGCCAGTCAGGGAGCAAAAGACAGCAGAGGGGCATGCAGTGAGGGCTGTATACCTCTACAGTGCCATGGCAGATCTGGCATACGAGTATGACGACAAGGAGCTGCTTAATGCCTGTGATAATCTCTACCAGAATATCATAAACAAGCGCATGTACATAACAGGTGGAATCGGAAGCTCTGGCATGATGGAGAGATTTACCACAGACTATGACCTGCCAAATGACAGCAACTATTCTGAGAGCTGTGCTTCCATCGGACTTGCTATGTTTTGCAGGAGGATGGCGCAGATTACGGGAGATGCTGCATATATAGATACCATGGAGCTTGCATTGGTCAATACTGTCCTTGCAGGAATTGCCATGGACGGCAAGAGCTTTTTCTATGTGAATCCACTTGAGGTGTGGCCAGACAACTGTATGGAGGCTACCTCTATGGCACATGTAAAAGCCACCAGACAGAAGTGGTTTGGCTGTGCCTGCTGTCCTCCAAATATAGCGAGGACTCTGGCATCACTGGGAGAGTATATCTGCTTTACAGATGATGAGGGCTTTTACCTGAATCTCCATGCTGGGACAGAGTTTTCTTGTGACATGAAATCGGGACGGGTTGCAGTCAAAGTTGAGACAGAGTTTCCGTGGAAGGGGCAGACGAGAATCTATATAAATGCGATTTCAGATGCTGAAACAACGCATGAAAACAGTGAAATAACATCAGACAAAAAGGCAGCAGGAAAAGTTAGAGTAAGAGTACCAGCATATGCCAAGAATCTGCGCATCACAATGAACGGACAACAGATAATACCAGTAATAGAAAAAGGCTACCTGATAATCGAAGGCAGATTTTCTCAGGATGTCATTGACATATCATTTGACATGCCAGCACAGGTCGTATATGCCAATCCGAATGTGAGAGCTGATGTGGGCAAGGTGGCTGTAGTAAAGGGCCCTATAGTATACTGCCTTGAGGAAACTGATAACGGTTCAAATCTGTCAAATTTGTACCTTGATGTATCAGAAGCCTTGACAGAGGAGTACAGAGAGGATATTTTAGGAGGAGTTACTATAATAAAAGCAAAGGGCAAGCGGGTTGAGACCGCAGCCTGGAGCGATGGCAGGCTGTATGCCACGAGACCTGTGAGCTTTAAGGAGGCAGAGCTTAGCTTTGTGCCATACTGTAATTGGGGAAACAGAGGATATGGCGAAATGAGCGTGTGGGTTAGAGGCCTGTGACTAAGGAGTACACATAATGAATACAAGCTATGACCACATAGTACATCCCTTTCCACCCTTATATGATGAAGCTTCTGAGATTCTCATTTTAGGAAGTCTCCCCTCTGTAAAATCAAGAGAGCAGAAATTCTTTTATGGGCATCCGCAGAATCGCTTCTGGAAAGTGATGGCAGAAATCTTAGGTGAAGAAGTGCCTGTGACAATTGAAGAAAAGAGTGCTATGCTTCACAGGCACCATATTGCCCTGTGGGACACTATCTACAGCTGTGACATAATAGGCTCCAGCGACAGTAGCATCAAAAATGTGGTGCCGACAGATCTAAAGCCGATTATAGAAGGCTCGAAAATCCAGAAAGTATACTGCAATGGAGCTACATCTGGTAAGTACTATAAGAAGTATCAGCAGAAAATCTTAGGCATCGAGGCACAGGTGCTTCCGTCCACCAGCCCTGCCAATGCGGCGTATTCGATTGAACGCCTGCTTGAAAACTGGAGGGTAATCCTGAATACTTTATGCTGATTAATATACTATGAATTGCCTGAACTTATTTGAATTATCAATATGCAAATAAAATATTGAAAAAATTCCTTCTATAGCTTATTATGTATGGGTGCAGGCTGTCTGCATATGTTTTACAGCCTGACATAAGAAAAAGGCTGCACAGGATGCAGCAGAAGGAGTACATTATGAAAAACAAATTTGGTATCAAAGAAGTTGTTGCAACTGGTATCGGAACAGCACTTTTTATCGTATTGACAAATGTGCAGATTCCACTTGGATTTATTCCAAACACATCTTTACAGCCAAGAGCTGCATTGTTAGCATTTTTCGCAGCAGTATTCGGACCTGTAGTAGGTGGTATCATGGGACTTGCAGGACATGCAATCGGTGATGCATTATTCTACGGAAGTGTATGGTGGAGCTGGGTATTCCCAGATGCAGTATTTGGAATCGCAATCGGACTTTTCGCAAAGCAGTTCGCTGTAAAAGAGGGCGGCTTCAATACAAAGCAGATTGTTAAGTTTAACATTGTTCAGGTTGTTGGAAACCTCATCGCATGGGTACTTGTAGCACCAGTGCTTGATATCTTAATTTACGCTGAGCCAGCCAATAAGGTATTTGTTCAGGGTGCAGCAGCCTTCGTTGCAAATATTATTGCCGTTGGTGTATTAGGAACTATTTTAACAGCAGCATATTCTAAGATTGGAGCAAAATCATCCAGTCTCACAAAGGAAGATTAAGATTTTATGGAAGCAATTATCGAATTTAAAGATTATTCTTTTAAATATCGATCACAGGTAGAGCCAACTCTCCAGAATATAAATCTCTCGATTTATCCTGGAGAGAAGGTTTTGATTGTGGGACCATCCGGTTCGGGTAAGTCAACACTTGCCCATTGTATCAACGGGCTGGTTCCATTTTCATTTACCGGTGAGAGTACAGGAAGCTTGAAGATTAAAGGACAGGATCCAAATAAGCTTGGCATTTTTGGTCTGTCTAAATTAGTAGGAACAGTATTGCAGGACACTGATGGTCAGTTTATCGGGCTTACAGTTGCAGAGGATATAGCATTTTCCATGGAGAATGACTGTATCGACCAGCAGGAAATGTTTAACCGTGTGAATAAGGTGGCAGAGACTGTGGATATAACAGACTTTCTCGACCATGCCCCAAATGCTCTGTCAGGAGGACAGAAGCAGCGTGTTTCTATGGCTGGAGTTATCGTGGATGATGTTGATATATTACTCTTTGATGAGCCACTGGCAAACCTGGACCCTGCAACAGGAAAACGTGCGATTGATTTGATAGATCGTATTCATAAAGAGAAAAAGACAACGATTGTCATCATCGAGCATCGTCTGGAGGACGCACTCTATCGTGATGTGGATCGTATTATCGTAGTGGGAGACGGCCGCATAGTCTCTGATGTCAGACCAGCTGAGCTTCTGGCAGGTCAGGTATTAAAGGAGCAGGGAATCCGTGAGCCACTTTATATTACAGCCTTAAAGTATGCAGGATGCCAGATAAATGAGGCAGATTTACCTCAGCATATCGAGACAATGAATCTGACACCATACAGGGAAAATGTACAGAACTGGTATGGTAAGGTTCAACTAACTAAGGAAAAATCAGACAGGGAGCCAGCACTTGAGATACGGGACTTAAGCTTTGCTTATACCCCAGGGCAGCCTGTTCTTTCTCATATAGATTTCTCCATTGCAAAGGGAGAGATGGTAGCACTTGTAGGTAAAAACGGAGCAGGAAAATCCACACTTGCCAGCTTAATCTGTGGCTTTATGGAGCCAAACGAGGGCAGCATATACCTGAATGGTGAGGACTTGAGTGGATATTCCATCAAGGAGCGAGGCGAAAAAATCGGACTTGTAATGCAGAGTCCTAATCAGATGATTTCCAAGCCTATGATTTTTGATGAGGTTGCCCTGGGACTTCGGGTGAGAGGCGTGCCAGAGGAAGAGGTAAAGGAGAGAGTCTATGATACTCTTAAAATCTGTGGACTTTATCCATTCAGAAACTGGCCTGTATCAGCCTTAAGCTTCGGACAGAAGAAGCGTGTCACTATCGCAGCCATTCTTGTGATGAACCCGGAGGTCTTGATATTAGATGAGCCTACAGCGGGACAGGATTTCAGACACTATACAGAGATTATGGAATTTCTGCGCAAAATCCATGAGGAGCTTGGAATCACCATTATGATGATTACCCATGACATGCACCTTATGCTTGAGTACACAGACAGGGCAATAGTAATCGCTGATGGCAGAATGCTTGCTGACGATACACCAGCCCATATTCTCACAGATGAGGAGATTTCAGACAGGGCGTATCTTAAAAAGACATCACTCTATGACCTGGCATTAAGGTGTGGCATTGATGAGCCATCTGCCTTTGTAGAGTGTTTTATCCAGTACGAAAGAGAGGTGGGAAGAGATGTCTAGGTTATTGACTTATGATCCAAAGGACACCTGGATTCACCGCTTAAGTGGACTGACAAAACTGGTATTTTTCCTGGTGTGGTCGATTGTCAGCATGATTACTTATGACACAAGAGTTCTGCTCTTTATGTTGGTAAGCAGTCTGATAATCTTTCGTGTGTCAAAGATTGAGTGGAAACAGATATCTACAGTCTTTAAGTTTATCCTGTTTTTCCTCTGCCTGAACCTGATTGCAGTATTTATTTTCTCGCCTTATGAGGGTGTTAAAATATACAGTACACAGCATGACTTATGGCATATTGCAGGAAACTACACAGTTACTACAGAGCAGCTCTTCTATGAGTTAAACATCATGATTAAGTATTTTACTGTTGTGCCTGCAGTGCTTATGTTTATTCTGACCACAAACCCAAGTGAGTTTGCGGCATCCATGAATAAAATAGGAGTCAGCTACAAAATCAGCTATTCTATAGCGATTGCCTTGAGATACATACCAGATGTACAGGCTGATTTTACCAAGATTAAGCATGCCCAGGAGGCACGTGGAATAGAGATGAGTTCAAAGGCTGGACTTATAGACCGTATCAAAAATGTGTCATCAATTCTTTTTCCGCTTATCTTCACCAGCATGGATAGGATTGATGTGGTAAGTAATGCCATGGAGCTGCGTGGCTTTGGCAAAAATAAAAAGAGGACATGGTATTCTGGTAAGAAACTGTCCTCTATGGATATAGTAGTGATTGCAGTAGTGCTGGTATTTGCTGTAGTCAGTCTTATGATTACCTTTGCTGGTGGCAGCAGATTTTATAATCCTTTTATATAATTACTCTGACAATAAAGAGCCTGTCAGTGACCAGAAACTGGCAGTTGCCGCCGAGACGATTGGCTGTGAGCTTGATGCTTCGTGTACCAAGCCCATGGCCTTTTTCTGTGGCAAGAGGCATGCCGTTTTCCATCCTGGGAGCTGTCTTGTATGGATTTTCTACGGATATGAGCAGCTTGCCGTTTTTTAATGTGATAGACAGGTTTATAAAACGCCTGTCAGGACTAAGCTCATCCATGGCATGTATTGCATTTTCCAGGGCATTTTGCAGGATGGCGGTCATGTCTATATCTGATATATCAAGCTTTGATGGCACAGTGATTGTATAGTTAAAGTCTATGCCTTTAGCCTTAAAGGTGTCAGAGTCCGACATGAGAATAATGTTTATTATCTCATTTGCACAATACCTCTCTGTGACAGTTTTCTCAGTGGTTTTCACAAGTCCGTGTATGTATTCCAGAGCCTTGTCAGACTCATCATTTTCGATAAGAGTGGCTATATTATTTAGAAAATGCCTCATGTCGTGGCGCAGGATAGATACGTTTTTCTCGTTGCGCTTCATGCTCTCCATTTCCTTTGCATACTGGGTCTGCTTAAGCTGCATGAAGTAGTTCTGGGTGGTGATTTGCTGCTGTCTCTCATACTGGCGGCAGTAGATGACGCAGAATATCAGATAGCAGATGCACATGAGAAAGGGCACAAACTCTACCACCAGATGGTTTCCTGCATAGAGGAGCTTGGTGTATACGGTTGTGGCATAGTCAAATATATAGTAGAAAAAAGGCATAATGCAAAAGGGGATAAGCTCTGCGTCTGGCTTGTTAAAGACCTCGGACAGGGCAGGGGCTGCCAGGTAGTGGACAAGCAGGGATGTGGCAACTATTGCCAGCATATATGTGATATTAACTACCCAGTCAGGGCATGAGTACATCTCTGGAATGATGGAGAGCCAGTTGCATATCTGGCAGCAGAGATAGGCTGTGGTGACTCCTAAGAGTGACTTCATAAAGCTTCTTTTGAATACAAAAATAAGCATGAGAAGCAGCGGCAGATGAGTGAGCAGGGGATAGGCATTGCTCACATGCCCTATGTCTGTCAGGCTCATAAGGGTAAGGTGCAGCAGCAAATCCAGAATGCAGAAGGCATTTATTATGAACAGATTCTTTCTGCTGTTTTTTATCCCGATAATGGCGGTGGTCACAAATACTCCAAAGTAGAGTGTCATGACATATCTTAATATTTCTGTGATGTAATCAAGCATTTATCCTATCTCCTGTATATCTATTCGCTGAACATATATGAAAAGTATGTATCCTGAAGCAGCTTCCCAAGCCCCCTTGCGACAGACAGCTTCATGCCTGTTTTGGTTATAATCTCGTTGCTGTTAAAATGGTCGATGGCTGGCATATACACAATATAGCTGCGGTGGCACTTGAAAAAGCCCTTGTCGATGGTCAGCTGTGTCTCATAAAAGGACAAGGTGCTGACGGTCTCGATTTTGCTTCCGTCTGAGAGGACTACCATTACCCTCTTGTTTTGGGCTTCCAGATATTCTATGTTGTGCAGATAGACGTTCTGGTAGCCAGACACAGTGTGCAGGGTGATGGAAGCCATAGGCTTATTTATCTCGTTGAGGCATTTGTCTAAGAGGGCAAAAAGCTTTGCCTCCTTCACTGGCTTGAGCAAATATCCCGCAGCCTCCACATCATAGGACTCTATGGCAAATTCAGGCGAAGAGGTCAGAAAGATGATTTTGGATGTAGTGTTTCTGCCTCTTATTTCCTTTGCCGCATCCATTCCATTTACAAATGGCATCATGATGTCTAAAAGTATTACATCCGGACTGCTCTTGCTGCAGTATTCAATCAGCCTGTCAGCATTAGTCATTGATTTAATTGATACTGGTACAGATACGCTGGCTGACCAGTCA
>CAVKUD010000106.1:0-10265 GCA_963659315.1 Senegalimassilia sp.
GCTACCAGTGAGGAGATTACAGCCAGCAGCTCGGAGGCTTCAAATATTTCAGAGAGCAACAGGGTAAGCTCTGACAATGCCAAGGAGATGCTTCAGAATGTACTGGAGTACTCACATGGTCTCGATAAGTATTTTACAGAATAAAAATGTATTAAGGGGACAGCATGGAGGTTTTCTATGCTGTCCTTATTTGATGAGGATTTTATGAACGAACATATATTGATAGTTGATGATGAAAAAGAGATAGCCGACTTGATTGAAGTATATCTGACAAATGATGGCTATACAGTGCATAAATTTTACAATGGCATGGATGCCCTGCACTGCATAGAAACTGAGCATATAGATTTGGCAATACTGGATGTCATGCTGCCAGATATTGATGGCTTTCATATCTGCCAGAAAATCAGAGAGCAGTATTTTTACCCAGTCATTATGCTGACTGCCAGAGTGGAGGACACTGACAAAATCATGGGGCTTACCATAGGGGCAGATGATTATATCACCAAGCCTTTTAACCCCTTAGAGGTGGTGGCGAGGGTTAAGACCCAGCTCAGGCGTTATGTGCGCTACAATAATGGGGCAGGGGAGAGAAAAGAGCCAGTTGCTGTAGAGCATGACATAAGAGGACTTGTGATAAATCAGAATACTCATAAGTGTAGCCTTTATGAAAAGGAGATTGTTCTCACGCCTATTGAGTTTTCTATTCTCTGGTACCTGTGTGAAAATAAGGGCAAGGTTATCTCCTCTGAGGAATTGTTTGAAAATGTTTGGAAAGAGAAGTTTCTGGACAACAACAATACAGTCATGGCGCATATCGGCAGACTCAGGGAAAAGCTTGGCGAGCCTGCCAGGAAGCCCAAATTTATAAAGACAGTGTGGGGAGTGGGATATACTATTGAGTAAAGATAATAAAATAAAATCAGGCAATGAATTTAAACAGCTTCAGACCAAAATCTTTATCAGGACAGCGCTGATTTTATTTGCCGCAGTGATACTGACCTTTGGACTTTACAGCTTTGTGCTGGCAGGGCATCTGGCAGATGGAATGGTGACCTTTATAAATTTATTTGTTGGGGATTATGACACTGCACTTGATATATATACAGAGGTTATCAGAAAGCATATAGACTTTTTTATTATCATAGCAGTATTGCTTGTGTTTATGATAGTGTTGCGGCTATACCTGAGAGAATTCACAAAATACTTTAATGAGGTTAATTCTGGAATTGACGCCCTGATAGATGAGGAGTCTAAGGATGTGGCACTTTCTCCTGAATTGGTCGCAACGGAAAAGAAGATAAATTACATCAAGCACACTCTGGCAGAGCGAAAGCTGGCAGCCGAGGTGGCGGAGCAGAGGAAAAATGACTTGGTGGTTTACCTAGCCCATGACTTAAAGACACCTCTTACATCTGTAATAGGCTACCTGACCCTGCTTCGGGATGAAAACCAGATATCGGAGGAGCTGAGAGAAAAATATCTGTCCATATCTCTGGAAAAGGCGGAACACCTAGAGGACTTAATCAATGAATTTTTTGAGATAACACGATTTAATCTCTCAAATATTACTCTTGAGTACAGCAGGGTAAATATGACCCGCCTCCTGGAACAGCTGACCTTTGAGTTTAAGCCTATGCTTTTGGAAAAGAATCTACAGTGTGAGCTTGAGGCTGCGCCTGATACAATGGTGAGGTGTGATGTGGATAAGATGCAGCGTGTCCTTGATAATCTCCTGAGAAATGCAGTGAATTACAGCTTTGAGGGAGGCACCATACGCATTATTGCAGGGCAGAGTGAAGATAGATTTAGCATTAAATTTATAAACAGCGGAAATACCATCCCAAAAGAAAAGCTTGACCGTATTTTTGAGCAGTTTTACAGGCTTGACACAGCCAGGAGCGCAAGAAGCGGCGGAGCAGGGCTTGGACTTGCTATTGCAAAGGAGATTGTGGAGCTGCATGGCGGCAGCATAAGTGCGAGAAGTGAAAAGGAGACAATAGAATTTGAGGTAAAAATTCCTATTTCGTAGGAAAATCGTAAGAATTTGTGTAGATAAAACGGATAAATGGCATTAATGATTTTGATATATTATTCAAAGTTATTAATGCTTTTTGTTTAGGAGGAATACGAGATATGCGTATGATACAGGAGTTACTTGGATATTTTTTGATTGGAATAATAGGGATGCTTGCATTAGCCATACTTTATCTCCCAATTTATTTTGTCCTCAGAAAGAAAATACCATTTATGCGCCAGCTGGCTTATTTTTTACTCATAGTATGCTTTTTGGTTATCTGTGGCTCGACAATTCTGCTAGATATAGCTATAGACTTTATGAGTGGGGAACCAGTGCTTGCAGAGACACATCATCTTAACCTGATTCCATTTCAGTTTATTACCACCACATGGAGCATGGATGCCAGAAAGCAGATTACTCAGGAGACTGCAAATGTCTTGATGTTTCTGCCTATGGGCTTTATATTTCCAGTGGTATTTAAGAAAATGAGTGGCTTTTGGAAAACTACAGCCTGCATGATGCTTTTTTCATTCTCTATTGAATTCATACAATATTTCATTGGACGCTCAGCAGATATTGATGACCTGATTCTAAATACTCTTGGTGGAGCCTTGGGCTATCTGGTTTTTTATATATTTTCAAAGTGTTTTAAAAATAACAAATTGTGGCAAGGGCTAAATGCTACGGAAGAGAGGTAGACAGCATGTGAAGAGCAATCCTTGTCTTGAAAGTCCTTTAATAATACAAAATTGACAGAAAATGGTAAAAATACGATAAAATAATTTGAAAAAGAGCTTGACATTAACTTAATCGTATGCTATATTAAACTCAACAAAAGATAAAACAAACCAAAGAACCAAAGAACAAAAGATAAAAAAGCATAAACTAAGAAAAGGAGGTACAGTCCAAAGGAGACAGCAGTTTTGGTAAGGAGCAACCCTAGCACACCGATACTATAGACGAGAAACCAGTGGTAAATTACATAAAAGAGAAATGGATAGAGCTTGGGAAAGGATTATTTCATATACTGAGCCAGTCCTAAGAACCATTTGAGGTAAACAAAAGAAAGTAGAATCGGAAGATAATATTAAATACAAAAGAATAGAGAGGTAAAATCCATTGGATATTGAAGAGTGAAAGGCACCTGCAGAACGTATGATTCGGTAGGTGCCTTTCTTTGTGCCATATGCTAAAAACCTGGCTGCCAATTATGGGCTTAATTGGTAAAAACTGTTAAATAAAGGGCTAGTACTTTATTATTAGGAATGGTATAATTAATTTACTATATTATCGAGAAAACGGAGAAGTTTATGAAATTATATTTTGCATCAATGTATTCAGTTATTATAACCATAACTGTACTGCTCATGTTTTTCATAGGTAGAAATAAAAGTGATAAGGCTGTACACCTGAAGAATCAGCTGAAGCTCATTCTTGTCATGGATGTGGTCTATTTCCTGTCGTTTTTCACTGATAATTACAGGCTTTATACAGTCAATTACGGGATAGTTCTTATCCTTGAGGTGATAGTGATAAGGCTGATTTTAAATTTCTCATACAGGTACAGCGAGATTAATTTCAAGCACGAGAACCTGCTTAGGAGCCTGTTCAGATGCCTGACTACATTAGATGTGCTCATAATTGCTGTCAATATATGTACAGGTTATTTTTATTCCTTTAATACCATAGATGATGCCCAATATGGCATACTGATACGGCCTGAGGTAAATATAGTATTTTTGAGCCATATAATATATTGTGTCTTTATGGAAATTCTTCTTTCTGTAATGATGTTCAGAAATGCTTTGAGAGGCAAATATGTATTTAAGAGGAGATACATGCAGCTTGGAATAGTTTTTCTGGCAGGACTTGTATTGTGTTCGGCAGCAAGGATTATCACAGGATTTTTAAATTATCCTGCTGTACTTCTGATGACCGTATGTGAGGGAATAATCTTTTACTCATATCTGTACCAGCCGGGGGACAGAATGAATATGATGAAGGACTTTGTGATAAGCAATGTATCAGTTCCGCTTCTTATGTTTGACTGTGATGATGAGCTGCAGGTGGTCAATGAGCCTGCAAGAATGATACTTAAGGTCGAAAAGGGCATGAGCCTTGATGAGTTTGCAAAAAGGAGCAATCTCAAATACATTCTGACTAAGGAGAGAAGGTCTGCCGGAAAGACAAGGGAGTTTACACTTACTACCAAGATTGAACTGAGTACATATCTTATTGATGGTCAGGAGCTTAGGGAAAAGAATGGCCAGTATGTGGGAATGCTTTTTATATACCATGATATTTCAAGACAGGAAGCCTTAAAGGATGAGGCTACCTACCATGCCACAAGGGATTCACTTACAGGTCTGTGGAACAGGGAATATTTCCTTGAAATAATGGAAAACACATTGAATGATAATCCTGATGAAGAATATATTTTACTGATATCAGATATCTGTCAGTTTAAGCTCTTTAATGATATTTTAGGCAAAAGCGTTGGAGACGACCTGATTTTGTCTATAACAGAGGGCTTTTACAGCAGAAAGATGCCGGGCTGGATTTTTGCAAGAATAGGGGTAGACAGGTTTGCTCTTATGATGCCTTATAAGGACTACAATGAGAAAAGATTTATAGATGTGTGCAACTCGGTTATCGCAGCCAGAGGCTATGGACTGACAGTCCATTATTATCTGGGGGCTTATGTCATAAGGGACAGACTGAGAAGTGCAGATGAAATCCTAAACAGCACAGATATGGTGCTTGATGATGTGAGAGACAGAAGGATGGGCATTATAGCCTACTATGATGAGAGTATGCATGACAGGCTCATTGTAGATGCCATGTCTGAGGAGGAGATAAACAAGGCTCTTAAGGAGAGACAGTTTGAGGTATATTTACAGCCACAGATAGATATACGTGAAAATAAAATTGTGGGAAGTGAGGCTCTTGTGAGATGGAATCATCCCCAGAGAGGAATGGTTGCACCCAATGAGTTTATCCCTGTGTTTGAGGAAACAGGCTTGATAAATGAGCTTGACTATTATGTCTGGGAGGAAGCCTGTAAGATTCTTGCTGGCTGGCAGAAGGATGATGGTTTGAAATGCTCTATATCGGTTAATATTTCGGCAAAGGATTTTTACCTGTCGGATATATATACTAATATTACAGGACTTGTGGAAAAGTATGGCATTGACCCTAAGAAGCTTAAGCTTGAGATTACTGAGACAGCTTTTGCCCTTAATGTGACAGAACAGGTGGCACTGGTAAAACGTCTGCAGGATTATGGTTTTATTGTGGAGATAGATGACTTTGGCAGTGGATATTCGTCACTAAACAGCTTAAAGGATATACCGGCGGATGTGCTGAAGCTTGATATGAAGTTCTTTGAGCGGACTGATGACGAGGAGAGAGCTAAAAAGGTTGTTGAAAGTATAGTCAACTTAGCTTACAATTTAAAGATGCCAGTGATTGCAGAGGGCGTTGAGGATGATGAGAAGCTTGAACTGCTTAAGGGCATTGGCTGCAGGATAATACAGGGTTTTTATTACTCAAAGCCTGTTCCGATCGGCGAGTTTGAGGAATATGCAAAAACCCGCTCCTTTGAGGATATTGACGTAATTATTGATGAACTGCACAGATAGAAGAGGAGGATGGTGTGAGTACATTTGATGTTGAATTAAAAAAAGTAGTTGATGACAGCTATGAGATTTCTATTGGTTATGATTTACAGAATGAGCTGATAGATGATTTGGGCAAGGGTTTAGTTGGAAAAATTAAAAAGTTTGCTGTTATTACAGATACCAATGTGAGAGACTTGTATGCAAAGCCTATATGTGAAAAGCTTCTGGGTGAGGGCTATATAGTTGACCTGTTTGTGATTCCAGCAGGGGAAAAGAGCAAGACCAGGGAGACCAAGGCAAAGGTTGAAGATGCAATGCTTGAAAAAAGCTATAGGAGAGACTGTTGTATAATAGCAGTTGGAGGTGGAGTTGTTACAGATTTAGCTGGCTTTATCGCTGGAACATTTGCCAGAGGCGTGCCCTTTATCAACTATGCCACAACCCTTCTTGCGGCAGCGGATGCATCTGTAGGCGGCAAGACTGCGGTTGACACACCTCTTGCCACCAACCTTATAGGGCTTTTTAACCAGCCTAAGAAGGTGTATATAGATATAGCGGCATGGACTACACTGCCAAAGCGTCAGATGGCAAGCGGCATGGCAGAGACTATAAAGCATGCCTGTCTGGCAAGTATTGACATGTTTGAGTTTATAGAGGAAAATCTTGAGTCAATCTTAGCCTTTGACAAGTTTGCCTGCGAGTACATTGCGGAAAATAACTGCAGAATCAAATACGAGATAGTCATGAAGGATGAGAGGGAAAGCGGCTTGAGAGAGGTGCTTAATCTGGGACACACAGTAGGACGTGCCATTGAGACCGTGAGTGATTACCAGCTGCTGCATGGTGAGGCTCTTGGAATTGGAATGGCGGCAGAGGTACTCTTATCTGCAAGACTTGGCTATATGTCAGAGGAGCAGGCTGACAGGGTTATCAGACTGTATGACAGGGCTGGACTTCCAACCAGAATACCTGATTATATTGACAGGGAGGCTCTGGTCAAAAAACTCTACACTGATAAAAAAGTCAGGGATGGCAAGCTCAGATTTGTCCTTCAAAAGGGAATAGGCAATGTAGTTGAGTTTGCACCAGGTGTATTTGCAAAGCCTATCGAGGAAGAGCTTGCCCGTGAGATAATCATGGAGTTGTAATCCATAAATACATTCAGTAAGATGTGAAGGGATATAGTTATCGGATAACAACAATTTGCTGGGTATATTCGTTTGGCATGTTTCCAAAGCTGCTATTGCCTGCTTCTGGTAATTTGCTGCACAGTATGCTGCGGTATATATCCGAGGCGGATATATCTTTTCTTAATACTTTATATGACGATGGTGTCAGAATTGAAGCGGCATCAGCTACCTTTGTAATCAGAGGGGCTGATGCTTTTTCTTTTATTTCGTGTAAGAGAGCAGAGCTGCTCTTTTTAAAGCCCAGCATACGAAGGTAAGGCGCTGCCTGACTTGTGGCAAGAGACTGGGCAAAAACATCTACATCGGATTTTTTCATGTCCAGCAGTATATGGGTCAGGGCACGGCTTATCCGGGTGTGGGTATAATTTTTGCTCTTAAGTAAATCACAGAACTGGCTGAAGCTCTTATAACGGTATATATTGTTTACTATTTTGGCAGAAAGCTCTTTTGTGCAGTCTGAAAAATCACAGAAAGCATCATTGCTGCCGCTGGCAGAGACTGTGAGAAGCTTATAGAGCAGTGTCTGTGATATATCATCAGGCATGACACAGGCTGCGTTTGGGTCAGTGCCTGACAGGGCTTTTGCACGGGATATGAGCACCTCATAGGCTTCCTTTGGCATATATTTTTTAATTCCATAAGCAGGGCTGCCCTTTGCTACAGCCTCCCGGATTGCTGACGCAGAGGCAAAATCATTTGACAGGCTGACAGAGTGATAGCCTTCACCCACACGCTCAATCTGGTGTCCGTTTATGCCAGTGCCTTTTAGGGCTTTCTCATATTCGATTGCAAGGATGTTGTTTGGTGTTGAAAGTATATCCTGTATTTGGGCGGCAGAAGCATCGGGAAAACAGTGGCACACAGCCTTAGCCCTTGCAGCAGGAAAGCTGTCACCTGACTTCATATAGGAAGTCAAGACATCGTTAAATTCCTGGCATGGAGAGCTTAGAAAATCAGCAAGCTCAGATAAGAGACCTGACTTTTTCTCAACACCATAGCATAGAGTGGAGAGTACACCTGTTGAAGCAAGAGTCATGACCCCGGCTCTTGCAAAGCCCTCTGCTGAGGCGGTAGCTCCTATTGCAGGGATTTCAAGAATCAGGTCAGCTCCGCATCTTAAAGCCATCTCAGCCCTTGTGTATTTGTCGGTAAAGGCAGGAGTCCCCCTCTGCACAAAATTGCCGCTCATAGCCACGACAATGTAGTCCGCATGGGTTTCTTCCCTGATTTTATCCAGTTGATATTTGTGTCCATTATGAAAAGGATTGTATTCTGTTATAACTCCTGAAACCTTCATTGCAAGCACCTCCATGGGATTGTTTATACATAATAACATATTTTACCCTTGTCTGCTCGAAAAAATCGGTTTATAATTAATGCAGTATGTAAATTTTTATAGAAGGAGATATTTGAAATGAATGTACTTGTAATTAACTGCGGAAGTTCATCACTGAAATATCAGTTGATTAACTCTGAGTCAGAAGAAGTCCTTGCAAAGGGTCTTTGCGAGAGAATTGGAATCGATGGAAGACTTACTTACCAGAAGGCTGGTCTTGATAAAGAGATTACAGAGGCAGCAATGCCAACACACAAGGAAGCAATCCAGATGGTTCTCGATGCCCTTGTAAATGATAAGACAGGAGCAATCAAGAGCCTTTCAGAAATCGAAGCTGTAGGACATCGTATCGTCCATGGTGGAGAGAAGTTTGCAAGCTCTGTTGTGATTACAGAGGAGGTTATCAAGGCTGTAGAGGAGTGTAATGACCTTGCACCACTTCACAACCCAGCAAATATCATCGGAATCCGTGCATGCCAGGCTCTTATGCCAAACGTGCCAATGGTAGGTGTATTTGATACAGCTTTCCATCAGACAATGCCAGCAAAGGCTTACTTATACGGACTTCCATATGAGTATTATGAGAAATATAAAGTGAGAAGATACGGCTTCCATGGTACAAGCCATGATTTCGTATCAAAGGCTACAGCAGACTATCTTGGAATGGACTTAAACAATTCTAAGATTATCGTTGCCCATCTTGGAAATGGTGCATCTGTAAGTGCCGTATTAAATGGAAAATGTGTAGATACTTCAATGGGACTTACTCCACTTGAGGGACTTGTAATGGGAACTCGTTCAGGAGACATTGACCCTTCAATCATGGAGTTTATCGCAAAGAAAGAGAACCTTGACATCGAGGGTGTGATGAATGTACTCAACAAGAAGTCTGGTGTGTCTGGTATGTCAGGAGTATCAAGTGACTTCCGTGACCTCACAGCAGCAAGAGCAGAGGGTAATGAGAAGGCTGCAAATGCTATCGATGTATTCTGCTACAGAGTTGCTAAATATATCGGTTCTTATGTAGCTGCCATGAATGGTGTGGATGCTATCGCATTTACAGCTGGAATCGGTGAGAATGTTACTCATGTAAGAGAGAACATCATGTCATACCTTGGCTACCTTGGAATCGAAATCAACAAGGAAGCAAACGAGGCTGCAAGAGGAGAAGAGGGAGTTATCTCAACAGCAGACTCAAAGGTAAAGGTTATCGTTATGCCTACAAATGAGGAATTAGCTATTTGTAGAGAAACTGTAAGATTAGTGTAATTTTTACAAAATATTCGTCGAAAAAATGTTGACAAACAATATACCCATATGTATAATTGTTTAGGTGTGAGTAGGAGAGATGTGATGATTGATATTTCAACCATTGTAAAATCTATTAATAAGGAGACAGATGAGGTCGTGGAGCTTTCGCTTTCAACCTTTGAGTCACGATTAGGAGATTATCCTATTCTTGAAAAGTCACCGATTACTCTTCATATTGCAAACCAGGAGAACAAGCGGCTGCTTATCCAGGGTGATGTGGATATGAAGCTCGGTATACCGTGTGGCAGGTGTCTGGAAGAAGTTCCAACACCAATCCATTTCAGAATTGATAAGACCTTATCTATCACAGATGATGGCATTATTGATGAAGATATGGAGGAAACTGACTACCTGATTGGGTTTGAACTTGATGTAGATAAACTTGTCTACGCCGAGATTTTGGTGAACTGGCCAATGAGAGTTCTGTGCAAGGACGATTGCAAAGGCATTTGTAAAGTCTGCGGGATGAACTTGAATAAGGGCATCTGCGATTGTGAGAGTTCAGCACTGGATCCAAGAATGGCAGCAATCCAAGATATATTTAACCAGTATAAGGAGGTGTAAACAAATGTCAATTTGTCCAAAGAATAAATCTTCTAAGGGAAGAAGAGATAAGAGAAGAGCAAACTGGAAAATGTCTGCTCCAACTTTAGTAAAGTGCAGCAAATGTGGTGAATTAATGATGCCTCATAGAGTTTGCAAGAACTGCGGATCTTACAACAAGAAAGAGATTATCGCTCAGGATTAATTCCTGTCAAAAAAGCTCTCCCGTCGAGGAGGGCTTTTTT
>CAVKUD010000107.1:0-10127 GCA_963659315.1 Senegalimassilia sp.
CTCATAATCCTTGCCGAACCAGTTTGCGATTTCACTTTGCACATTTGTACGCTCTGGCAGGATAAGAGGCAGGTCAAGTAAATCCTCTTTGGTAATAACATCTTTATCGGCAAGCTTATCATCAGGGCGCATGGCAACAACCCAGTGGTCGCAGCCCTGAATCCTGATATAGTCCATGCCCTCTGTGCTGATTGGCTCAAGGAAAAGTCCTATGTCTACAAGCCCTTTGTTCATCATGTCGGATATTGCGTCAGCAGTTCCTGTGTGAATGGCAAACTGGACGAGGGGATATTTCTCCTTATATCTCTTACAGATTTCTGCAAGAGTCTCAACAGCCATAAATTCACCGCAGCCTATTGTGATTTTGCCTTCGATTGACTCGGTATCGCCCTTGAACTCACTTATGATTTTATCCTCCAGGTCAACGATTTCCAAAGCCCTGCGCTTTAAGAGCAAGCCTTCGCTGGTCAGGGTGATACTGTGACCACCACGGTTAAACAGCTTTGAGCCTAACTCCTCCTCTAAGGCTGCTAGCTGTCTGGATAGGGTGGGCTGTGTGATATTAAGTTGTTCCGCTGCCTTTGTGAAGCTTTGCTCCTTGGCAACTACCAGAAAATAGCGTAATACTCTTAAATCCATATTTTTCACCATACTTGTTATGTTAATAAAAACAGTATAGCACAAAATGCGAATCAAACTAAATTATTATTGACTACAAATATGATATGTGTTATAAAACAAATGATTGAACAAATATTCAACAAAATGAGGTACTTATGTTTGCGTATGAACCAGATATAGATAGATGTGATTGCAGCAGCATTCATGAGGATGTTGTAATGGCGGTTCGCAAGAATATGCCAGATGAAGATAAACTCATAGATTTGGCAGATGTATTCAAAATATTCAGTGATTCTACACGGGTGAAGATACTATATGCACTGATACAGGCGGAAATGTGCGTGTGTGATATTTCTGCCTTGCTTGGAATGTCAAAATCTTCTGTATCGCATCAATTACGCATTTTAAAACAGTCTAATTTGGTAAAGTACCGAAAAGATGGCAGAATTATCTACTATTCCCTTGCGGATGAACACGTAGAATCTATTTTTAATGAGGGAATGGTTCATATATCTGAATAAAACAAGGAGGTGAATTTTTATGTGCAATATGTGTAATCAAAACAAAGCTTATCAGAAGCTGGAAAAGAGTCTGATAGATGTTATTGCTGAGGAGCAGGCTAAACTCGGATATAGAAAAGAAGCAATTCAATTATATTATCCGCTGGCTTCATTGAATCATTTTTTTGACAGCAATGATTCTGCCGATACTATGGAAAGAAAACTGGACAATTTTCTTGATTTTGTTTCAGAGAGATTAGGAGTTATAAGGGTGTCACATGAAGGAGACAGATTTTGTTTTTATCTTGCTCCTGAAGCATCAGAATATGTTCAAAAAAATAAAGAAAAAAATATATTCATTTTTGAGCTTGTAAAGCTTTTGCAGGAGAAAAATACAAGGATTGACAGTGTTATTGCTTTTTTCAAAAAATGGGATAGTAAATGTGTTGTAAAAGAAATGAACAATGGTGAATTTGATATGCTTATAATGTTCATTGACAGAGACGACCCATATTATTATTGCTTTAAAGATGAAGGCTGCCATGTAATATATCACAGATTCCTGCCAGAGGATTATGCGGATTTTGGTTTTTAAAAAATATCCTGTACCTTCTAATTTGTGAAAGGTACAGGATGAAAAGTTATATTATCTTATTTCTTCCAGCTTAGCAGGAAGGCTGAGTTGATAATGACAAATACAGAGCCTGCATTGTGTACCAGGGCACCTATAACTGGATTTAGTATGCCTGTCATGGCAAGCACAATCGCTACAAAATTAAGGAGCATGGAAAAGCTCAGGTTAAACTTGATTTTGACCATCATCCTGCGGGAAAGTGCAAAGAGATGTGGCAGCTCCTTGACTTCATCATCCACTAAGGCTATATCAGCCGCATCAACTGCTATATCACTTCCCACACCGCCCATGGCTATGCCGACTGTGGCGATTTTTAAGGCTGGCGCATCATTTACGCCGTCTCCTATCATACATACAAGCTCATTGTTTTTCTGGTAGTTGTCTATGATGCCAAGCTTATCCTCTGGGAGACAGTTGGCGTTTACATCCTTTATGCCAACCTCTTTTGCGATTTCCTCGGCTGCTTCCTTGTTATCGCCAGTGATAAGTACAGGGGTTACGCCTATCTGGCTAATCTCTGAAATCATCCTTGCACTTTCTGCCCTTAATGAATCAGACAAAGCTACTATTCCTGCAAGAGTGCTGTCTACTGCTACATAGATGATGCTTGCGCCCATCTTTATGTATTCCTGGGCTTTTATTTCTGCATCATCAGACAGGACAATCTGCTCACTGGATATAAGTCTCTTGTTTCCTGCAAGTACTTCTTTTCCTGCAATTACAGCCTTTACTCCCTGCCCTGGAATCATGGTAAAATCACTTGTCTCAGGGATTTCCTTAGCCAGGTCAAGCTTAAAGCTGCTCACCACGGCTTTGCCAAGGGGATGCTCTGAATTTTTCTCAACTCCTGCCACAAATGTGTAGATTTCCTCATCTGTATATGATGAATTTACAGATTTTGCGGCAACTACTTTTGGCACGCCGACTGTAAGGGTTCCTGTTTTGTCAAAGGTCACTCGTTTTACCTTGGCTAAACGCTCAAGGGCATCGCCCTCCTTTACCAGAAAACCATGCTTTGTGGCATTTCCGATGGCTGCCATGATTGCTGTTGGTGTGGCAAGGACAAGGGAACAAGGGCAGAATACTACAAGTATTGTAACCGCTCTGATTGGCTGTCCTGTGATTAGCCAGGTGAGGACTGCGGCAGTGAGGGCTGTCACTACAATCCAGGTTGCCCATCTGTCAGCTAAGCCTACGATTTTAGCTTTGCCAGCGTCAGCGGACTGAACCAGACGAATCATTTTCTGAATAGATGAGTCCTCTCCCACCTTAGAAGCCCGCATCTCAAATGCTCCAAACTGATTGACTGTACCGGATGAGACCTCGTCTCCTACTGACTTGTCAACAGGAAGGGATTCGCCAGTCATGACAGCCTGATTGATTGAAGTCTGACCTGATGTGATTACTCCATCTACAGGGATAGTCTCACCTGGCAGGACTTTTATAAGCTCTCCTACTGCGACCTGCTCTGCTGGGATTATTTTCTCTGTGCCGTCTCTTAATACTCGGGCGGTCTGAGGGGTGAGCCTGACCAGTTTTTCGATGCCAGCTCTCGCCTTTGCGACTGTCATATCCTCAAGCAGGGCTCCCAGCTGCATGATAAAGGCTACCTCGCCAGCGGCAAAGTCCTCGTGGATGCAGATTGAGGCGATAAGGGCTAAGGATACGAGCACATCTGCTTTTATATCAAATTCAGTTACCAATCCTATGAATGCCTCAAGAATGATTGGAATACCACACAGGATAATTGCAACCCAGGATATGTCAAATGGCATATCTGGAAATACCTTAAAAATGCTGAGAAGTAAAGCTATGCCTGAAATGACAAGCAGGGTAATATCCTTTTTTACTCCTCCCCATTCCAGAAATTTTTCTAAATAGTCGGTTAATTTTTTCATATTGACGCTCCTTTCATACCCATGGGGGTATAACCATAATATACCTATAGGGGTATTGGTTGTCAATACCTATACATAAAACCTGCCACCATCAAACCTGCCACTGGCAGCTTCTCCTGCATGCTTTGACACATAAAAAAGAGACACTCTGGATGAAGTGTCTCCTAAAAATGCTTATTAAGTTAAATATATGCTACTGCATATTTGCGAATCGTTCGATAGCTTTTGTAAAATTCTTGATTTCTTCCTCATCACCACTCTCCAGGGCATCCTTGATACAGTGGTTGATGTGTCCCTCGAGAACTACCTGCCCACATTTGTTTAAGGCGGATTTGGCTGCATTTAACTGCGACAGAATGTCCTCACAGGGTACATCCTCGTCTATCATCCGATCGATAGCCTGAACCTGTCCGATTATTTTCTTGAGTCTTCTGTGAAGATTATCTGAATCCATGCACTGCTTCATGCCTGAGTCTCCTTTGCGAATGTGACAATTTACATATGAGTATATTCTATTATTATTAATCATTTTTTGCAACAATAACATCTTTGCCTTCAAAGGCAAAGCCAAGCTTGCATATGCGCTCCCTGGCTATACCAGAAGCAACCAGGTCTGTCTCATATCGACGCTCCTCTATCTGGAGAAGTGCGTTTGCGGCAGTCTCTGCAAGGTCTTTTTCACGTCTGGCATTGAATACCTTAAACTCCATGATAAAGGCATCCATATCTGGTTTGAGTGGATAAAGAGCTATATCGTATCTGCCACGTCCACTCTCTCTGTTTGAGACAATACGGTACTCGTCATTTAAGGCTACTATGAGTCCAAGAACAAGCCCATGAAAGAAATTTTCTGGTGCTCTCTGGGGAGAATCACCTGTGTCAAAATAACTCATGGATGGATATGTGATGCCTAGAAGTACATCCTCCATACGCTCTGTATCATGTTTGAGCATCGCCTTGATAAACTCATTATAATAGAGAGTTCCGTTTTTCATCATGCCCATGATTTCTGTCTTAAACATGCTCATGACCTCAAGATTTGTGACAGACACATCGCACTCTGTGTATTCATCATATTTTACTACATTATCTGCCTTAATATATCCGATAGAGAGAAGCAGTGACCACAGGCTGTTTTCATCCCCATCCATATACTGAAATGTGATGTTTTCATTTATTTTCTTATGTACCACATTGCCTGCTACAAGCTGCTCTATTTCATATTTGCTCTCCAAAGGATGTTTTCTGATAATATCACCTATAATCTTATTACTGCTGGTATTTATCCAGTATGAAATAAACAGACCTCTATCTAAGAAACAGGAGATAGACCACGGATTATATATATCCTTATGTCTGCCGAAAATAAAGCCGTTATAATACTTTTTAACTTCATTAAAAGCATCACTATCCTGACATTTCAGTATATCTTTGACCTCCTGCTCGGTAAAGCCAAAGCAGTCGCTATAGTCATTATCAGTCACTGTATATGTTTCGATATTGTTGAGGTCAGAAAAGAGCGAATTTCTGGATATTCTTGTAACACCTGTAATTATTGCCTTGTCAAATAACTCATTTTCCTTGAAGCTATTGTGAAATAATCCTCTGCAGGTCTCTATCATTTCATCCCAGTATCCACCAGTATATGCTTCAAGCAAAGGGGTGTCGTATTCATCTAAGAGGATGATAGGGCGTTTGCCGTAATGCTTGTACACCAGTTCACATAAGGTATTTATGCTTCTTTCAACAACACTGCCATCAAAGTCAAATAATGCAGATTTCATTCTCCTGAATTCGTTTTTGTCATCATCAGTTAAAGCGTCACTTTGGAGAAGATACTCATGTCTATTATACATTGTATTCAGACTTGACATCATGCCCCGCATGCTCTGGGCATAATCTCTGCCCTTACAGCCACCAAAGGATACAGAGATAACAGGGATGGTGCCAAAAAGCTTTCTGCATAAGTCATCCTGCCACACCTTAAGCTTGGAAAAATACTCAGGATGGTCAGCATACTGAGGGTCAAAAAAGGTGCGCACGGTGCTTAGCATAAGACTCTTGCCAAAACGGCGGGGTCTGGTGATAAGGGAGATTCGTGGTGACTTATGAACCCATTCTGATATAAAGTGAGTTTTATCTACATAAAAGAAATTATTTGTCCTGAAGTCTACAAAATTCTGATAGCCAATGCCCACCTTTTCACTAAGATAAGGATTATTTTTTAAAATATTTGATAAGCCATCTATATATGAATTGAGACGCTTCTTCTCTTCCAGGAGCTTACTGCGTTCGTCAAACTCAAGCAGCACCTCCTGGCGTTCAGACAGCTTGACATAACAGCTGACAGATTTCCCATCTATGGTGCGCTGTACATAGGGCTGCTTCTTGCCATTTATGGTTTTATAGGTGAGGGTTCCTTTTGGCAGCTGGTTAAGCCTCATATCTATTTCTTCAATTCGTCGCTTGGGGTTGCTCATGGCAGGCTCCTTTCCCGTTCATACAGGGACAAAATGGTTACGATTGGTTATGTTCATTATATAACCAAGCATAACCATTGTAAATAGTAATTGACATTTAATTTTCTTTTGATATAATAGCAGACAGTCGGACGGCACATAAGATGTGCCTTGCAAGGTGTTTCGGATGATGATTGAAAGATTATTATCTGAAATTCCCGGATGGACATGAGCATCATGAGCCAGATAAGACAGAAATGTTTTATCTGGCTTATTTTATTGAAAAGAAAACAAGGAGAAAGCAATGGATTTATTAACATCAAACCTGAAAAAACTTTATCTGCAATTTCTGATTCCATCTCTCGGAAGTGCCATGGTTATGTCGATTTACACTCTGACGGATGCAATCGTAATAGGAAAAGGTGTCGGAGCAGATGCCCTGGCGGCGCTTAGCATTACCACACCCCTCTTATGTATATTAATGTCAATGGGTATACTCTTTGGAGTGGGTGGCTCTGTGCAGATGAATGTATACAGGGGAACTGGCAATTACGATAAAGCAAACCGCTTTTTTACACTGTCATTTTTCACACTGGCAGTCATAGCAGGCATATTGTGGCTGGTCTACGGATTTGGCATATCATCCCTGCTTCACCGGATGGGAGCAAATGAGACCTTATATCCATACGCACTGGCATATATGCGCTACATTAACATCTTCCTGCCTGTAGCGGTATTTTCAAACTATATCGCAATATTTGTCAGGGCAGACGGAGACCCAAACAGAGCCATGCTTGGTGTAATGACGGGAGGCGTGGTAAATATCGTACTGGATATTGTATTTGTTTTCCCTGTACAGATGGGAATCGGCGGTGCTGCCCTCGCATCTGCAATCGGTATGGTAATTCAGGTTATAGTGGGAACTACCCATTTTTTCAGCAAAAAAAATCAGCTTAAATTCATTAAGCCAAAGCATGTTCTGTCAAGCGTGGGGCAGATAATAAGCAACGGCATACCAAGCTTTTTTAATGAGTTTGCAAATGGCTTTATCGTGCTTTTGTTTAATATCCAGATATTAAAATACTGCGGTGAATTGGCTCTGTCTGTATACAGCGTGATTTCAAACTGCGTTATCCTCTTCAACTCTCTATTTACAGGAGTTGGGCAGTCGATACAGCCGATTATTGCCACAAATTATGGAGCTGCAAAATGGGATAGGATTAAAAAAGTACGAAACATGGCTTACGTGACCATTCTGATTCTGGGAGCAGTCTTCTCCTTAAGCGGAATCCTCTTTCCAGAAGTGGTCTGCTCTGTATTTATGAATCCAAATGAGGAGATGCGGGCGATTGCACAGAGCGGACTGCGCAAGTATTTTATCGCATTTTTGCCGATGGGAGTGAACCTGCTGACTTCATACTATTTGCAGTCGATACTCAGTGTGAAAAAGTCGCTGACTATATCCCTGCTTAGAAATGTGATACTAAGCACAATAGCAATCCTCACATTCCCGTTGATATTCGGTAAAAACAGCCTCTGGCTTGTCATGCCCGTTGTGGAAGTGGTGGTGCTTGTGCTTAGTATGGTCTTTTTGAAAAAAAGTAGTGAATCTTAAATTAGTGTAAAGGGATAAGCAGGTAAAATAAAGCAGCTTATTCCTTTCTCTCAGGCTGCTCATCAAACCGATGACTGCCAAAATAATATTCTGCATCATGCTCATTGATTTCCCTGTAGACCTTGCAAGGAGCACCAAAAGCCACCACATTTGCAGGAATATCCTTTGTCACAACAGAGCCTGCCCCGATAACTGAGTTTTCACCGATGGTAACGCCTGGAAGCACCATGACATTTCCACCAATCCATACATTGTCACCTATAGTAATAGGAAAAGAATACATTCCGTCAGCACGATGGTCTGGATGGATAGGATGTCCTGTGGTGCTGAGTGTGACATTTGGACCGATTAGGACATTTTTGCCGATGGTGATTTTCCAGTCATCAATCAGAGTGAGATTCATGTTGGCATAGGTGCCTGAACCGATTGACACATATTTGCCAACAGAGGCAAAAAGAGGTGAGTTAAGCCACACATTCTCTCCGACCTCACCAAATATCTCATGTACCACAGCCTCACGCTCTTTCATGGCATCTGTAGGCAGGTCATTGAATTTTTTGACCAATGCCTTACATTTTGCCTGTAATGCCATGTTCTCCTCATCATCTTCCCAGAGATAGCCCTGTTTCATTCGTTCCTGTTCTGTCATTTTGTTTTCCCCCAATTCGATTTATAAATATACTTGTATTATAAACGACTGGGAGAAAATTTTAAATGTCAAAGTATTACCAGTTTTTCTTTTCCTTGCTGCTGTCGTGCTGAGACTTACGTTCCTCTACCATTTTCACAAACCATTCCACCATGGCAGGATCCTGATGTGAGAAAAATGCGCTTGTTGCAGTGTCAAGAGCTGCAATCTGCTCCATATCCTTTTCATCAAGTGTGAAGTCAAAGACATTGAAATTCTCAATCATACGGTCCTTGTGGACTGATTTTGGAATCACGATAACACCCCTCTGAATGTGCCAGCGCAGCATAACCTGTGCAGTTGTCTTGCCGTATTTTGAACCGATTTCTTTAAGAATCGGGTTCTCAAAGAGTCCCTTTCTACCCTCTCCAAATGGTGCCCATGCCTCAAGGCGGATGTCGTATTTGTCAGCCCATTCCTTTAGATTTTTCTGTTGATTAAGCGGGTGAGTCTCCATCTGGTTTACCATAGGCTTGATTCTTGTGAAATTGGCAAATTCCACCATTCTGTCTACATAGTGGTTTGAAATACCGATTGCACGAAGCTTTCCTGCATCATAAAGCTCCTCCAAGGCACGCCATGCGCCATATGTGTCACCGAATGGCTGGTGTAAAAGCATCAAATCCAGATAGTCTGTGCCAAGCTTTTCCATTGACTCAAGGACAGATTTCCTGCACTCCTCATATCCGAAATGCTCAATCCAGACCTTTGATGTGAGGAAAATTTCTTTTCTGTCGATACCAGACTCTTTGATTGCCTCCCCTACTTCTTCCTCATTGAAGTAGCTCTGGGCTGTGTCGATGCTTCTGTAGCCTACCTCAAGAGCGTCCAGTACGCAGCGCTTGCACTCGTCCTTTGTGACCTGATATACGCCGTAGCCCAGCTGTGGCATTTTAACACCATTGCTTAATGTAACATATTCCATGATAAAATCCTCCTTTAGATTGATATAGTTTGATTATTATGATATTATCCTATCAGTCGGGAGTAACTACCGGTCAAGAGTTTTTTATATTTTAATGAAGAGGGATATCTTATGTATACAATGAAAGAAGCCTGTAAGCTAACAGATATGACATACGAGAACCTGAAATTTTACTGTAACGAGGGGCTTGTGCCAAATGTAAAGAGGGACAAGAGAAACTACCGTGTCTTTGACGAGCATGATATAAAATGGATTCAGAGCTTAAACTGTCTCAAAAACTGTGGCATGAGTATTGCGGAAATGAAGGAATATCTGGCACTCTGTCTTGAGGGACAAAGCTCGATACCAAAGAGAAAAGTCATACTTGAAAATAAAAAGAAGGCTCTGCTTGAGTCTATTGAGAAACTGCAGGGGGCAGTTGAGTATATAGACTGGAAGCAGGGCTTCTATGATGATGTGTTGTCTGGTAAGACGGAGTATTATAGTAATCTGCTACCGGAGCTTCATGGGGAGAAGTAGTTTTATTCATAAAATGTGACAAATATTTCAATGCTTAGGTCGGTTCTCCGCCGTCCATTTCCTCGGATTGGTGTCATCCGGTTCCACCCCCTGCAAGTATAGCCTCATCCCTCTGTTTCAATATAATGGCATATCGTGCCCGCAGATTTTCTTCCGATTCCTCCAACAGGCATAAGCAGCAATACTCCTGAATATCTTCGATTTGTTTTTATTATCTGGCGTTCTCTTCTTATCTATGATAATCACATTTCTGGCACTGCACCATTTC
>CAVKUD010000108.1:0-9938 GCA_963659315.1 Senegalimassilia sp.
CCACTTCTCATAGGCTATCTGTCAAGGGAGATAAAGGAAAAGAGAAGCTTCAGAGCCACGATATCAACAATCTGGATAATCTTAAATTCCATAATTCTTGCACAGGATATAGGTGCAGGAATGTGGACGAGAGAGCTTGTGGTACAGCAGCTTATCACTCTGCCATTTTTCATTGCAGGAATGTTTGTCGGATCAATACTTGTAAAGAAAATGAGTCAGGCAGTATTTATGAAGCTTACATATATATTGCTTTTTATATCAGGAATTTTACTTTTGTTTAAATAATTATTGGGAGGTATAGACATGTCAGAATTTCAGTTAGCGTATATTCCAATCGGAGTGCCAACATTCCATCTGGAGAGCGCACAAAAGGAATTTGAAAAATCAATAGATTTACTTAAATCATTAACAGACAAGGCGGTTGTGCCAGATAAGATGCTTTTATCCATTCAGGATTTGAATGACTTTCTGGATACAATCGACCCATCTCTTATAGTGTTGCAGAACATCACCTTTGCAAATGCAGCATATGCAAGTGAAGTGCTTAGTCGATTTGACTGTCCTGTTTTACTCTGGACTCTGCGTGAGCCTGTAATAGATGGAGGTAGATTAAGGCTTAACTCACTTACAGGTGCCTACTCTGCGGGAAATGCCCTGGCAGCATTCAGAAATGGAAACTTTGAATATATTTTTGGTGCTCCACAGGAGGAGAGGACAAGGGATAAGATACAGGCATGCATTAAGGCAGCCTGGCTTAAAAATGAACTGAAATCGCTTAAAATCGCATCTGTTGGCCACACACCACAGGGCTTTGGCTTTGGACGTGCCATGGATGCAGATATGCTAAAGGTATTTGGGGCAAGGCTTGAGTCCATTGAAGCCAGAGAGCTGATTGATATGGCAAAGGGCTATTCGGATGAGGAATGTGCTGAGTATCTGGATAAGATGACAAAATGCACAGTAGGTCTGGACGAGACACCAGACAATAACAGGAGGGATTTTGCCAGACTTTGTAAGGCTTATAAGGAATATGTGGATACTAACAATATCGGAGCCTTATCGTCAAGATGCTGGCCGGATTTCTTTACAGCATTTGGCACACCTGTCTGTGGCGTACTTGCCATGTTAAATGATATGGGGGTGGCTGCAAGCTGTGAGGCAGATACCTATGGAGCCCTCTCTATGTACATGGGCATGAAGCTGTCAGAATCGGCAGTATTCTTTGGAGACCCTGTATCGCTGGATGAAAAGGAAAATACCATTACCTTCTGGCATTGTGGTACGGCAGCCTGCTCTATCGCAAGAGAGGACACAGGGGCAGTCATAGGAGTGCATCCAAATAGAAAGATTGGACCAGTTATGGATTTTGGCTGCAAGGCAGCTGACAAGGTGACAGTTTTCAGAGTGGGACAGAAGGCTGACGGAAGCTTCCGCTTCTTTATAACTGGTGGAAAGGCTCTTGATAAACCAAAGCAGTTTTGTGGTACATCTATTGTGGTTGAGACAGATAACTCAAGCTATGACATTGTGAACAAGAGCGTAGCAGATGGCTGGGAGCCACATTTTGTAGTGATTTACGGAGATGTGGCAGAGGAGCTTAAAATACTGGGGCATATGCTTGAAATCGAAGTTTGTCAATACTAATCAGTGGCAAAGCTGGGAAATAAGTGCTATACTAAGTCCAGAAAACATTTTGTTTTCTGGACTTTATTGCTATTGTACTGTACCTATAGAAGTGGCGGTGTCGGAGCAATGGGTCTATGCATTTGAGGGAGTATAAGTAATATGGCAAAAACCGGAATATCGCTAGACAGCGTGAAAAACAATAATAAATCGCAAATCCTAAAGATATTGCAGAAAAACGGTGCAATGTCCCGAAAGGATATCGCTGTCCAGATAGGACTGACCCCTGCGGCAGTAACCACACTATGCAATGCCATGATAGAAAATCATATGATAGTGGAAAAGGGAGAAATGCAGGAGGAAAAGCGTGCCGGACGCAAAAAGGTGCTTGTGGATATAAACTATGACTTTAAGTACATAGCAGCTGTAAACATTGAAGCCGCATACACCTGGATAAGTGTGACAAATATAAGGGGAGACCTGCTGTGCGATTGCAGAATTGACACAGATTCCAAGGCAGACCCAGAGCTTTTTCTGGAGGGGCTGACCAGGGAAATCAAGATACTGCTCTGGGAAAAGGAGATACAGCTTTCGGATGTGCTGGGCATAGGTGTATGTATACCGGGGATTGTTGACAGGGAAAAAGGCATAAGCATACATGCATATGGCATATGGAATCAAAAGGTCTCTGTCAGCCAGATTATGGCAAAGTACATTTCCTGTCCTGTTATAGTGGAGAACAATGTCAAGGCATTTGCAGAGGGCGAAATGCTCTATGGAGCAGGAAAGCATGGAGACAATATCCTTTTTATTAAATGGGGACCGGGCGTAGGTTCTGCCATAGTAATTGGAAATGAGCTGTATGAGGGCACCAGACATAATGCGGCTGAGATTGGTCACTATATAGTGGAGCCAAATGGCATGCAGTGCAGATGTGGCAGACGGGGCTGCCTTGAGACCAGAGTCTCCATGTCAGCAGTGACTGAGCGAATAAAGGACATTTACTCAAAAGAGGACACCCCGATACTCTATGAGGAGACCAGGGGCGATAAGACGATGATAACAAGAGAGCTCTTAACCGACTGGGTGGAAAATTCAGATGACAGTTATGTCACAAGGATGGATTCAAAGGTCGCTGATATTATGCTGGGTGCCATAGAGCGTATGGCAAGAGCCGCAGTCAATGTCATGACAATTCTTGCTCCGGACTGCACTATTGTATTTGGGTCTATGCTTGAGGACAACCAGATATACAGTATGTTTATGAAATACTGCATGGAGTATGATGAGAACTATACAGATGAATATATCAGACGGTCAGATTTGAGCGGCAAGATAAACTATATAGGCGGAACTGCACTTATTGCACGCACCTATTTCTTTGATTTGAACAATATCTAAATAGTATCTATACAATTCTTTGGACTAATATATTATCCTAAACTTGATAAAAATGTCAAAAAGGGATAATATATTAGTATGATTAATTTATATCAGAAAACATGGTCAGAAATAAATAATGAGATTGCGGGCAAAATAATACGCTTGCGTAAAAGAAAGAAAATCAGCCAGAAGGAATTAGCATTGAGGTCAGGTGTAAGCCTTGGTTCAGTAAAAAGATTTGAGCAGAGTGGAGAGATTTCTTTACAGTCATTGTCGAAAATTGCAATAGCTCTTGGTGTGGAGGATGAGCTTCTAAATTTGTTTGATGATGTACCATTTGCGTCTATCGAGGAGGTAATTAATGAACAGACTAAATAAGCTTGAGGTATTTTATCATGAGAGAAGTGTAGGAATGATGGCTTTGTATGAGAATCGTCTGGCTGCCTTTGAGTATGATAAGGACTGGCTGGCAGATGGATTCTCAATAAGTCCATTTTCACTACCGTTGGAAAAGAAAGTATTTATGCCTAAAATAGACCCATTTGAAGGAATTTTTGGTGTTTTTGCAGATAGTCTGCCGGACGGATGGGGCAGGCTGCTGGTTGACAGGCTTATGAAGAAAAATGGTATAAACCCATATGAGTTAGGAAGTCTTGACAGACTTGCAATAGTGGGAAATTCTGGAATGGGAGCCTTAACTTATCATCCTGTCATAACAATGGAAAAGAATCAGGATGAAAAATCACTAGATGAAATTGCAATGGAATGTGAAAAAATATTAAACACAGAGACTTGTGATAATCTGGATTTTTTGTTTTCAAAAGGTGGCTCTTCTGGTGGAGCCAGACCGAAGATACTTACAAAAATAGAAGACCAGGACTGGATTATTAAATTTCCTACATCTTATGACAGCAAGGATATAGGCAGACAGGAATACGACTATGCAATGTGTGCCAGAGAATGCGGAATTGATATGGAGAAAGTCAGATTATTTTCTTCCAGCCGATGCAAAGGATATTTTGGAACGAAAAGGTTTGACCGTACTGGTGATGAAAAAAACAACAGGATTCATATGGTGTCTGCATCGGGACTACTGGAAACTTCACACAGGATTCCAAATCTTGATTACCATATTTTGATGCAGCTTACACTTAAATTGACTAAATCAATGGAAGAGTGTGAGAAGCTGTATAGGCTGATGTGCTTTAACGTGTATGCACATAACAGGGATGACCATTCAAAGAATTTTACCTATCTGTATGATGAAAATGAGAATCGCTGGAAATTGTCGCCAGCCTATGACCTTACCTATAGTAATTCTATCGGTGGGGAGCATGCAACTACAGTAAATGGCAATGGAGTAAATCCAGAGCTTGAGGATATTCTTGCGGTGGCAAAAAAGATTGGTCTAAATACAACAAAAGCCAAAGAAACTGCACTTGACATAAGAGAGTGTGTTCATGAAAAATTAAAGAACTATATTTTGTAGAATTGTTTAGAAAATATTTAGGTTTTCCTTACCTGTTATTTACTTTATACAGATATAATGTGGATATTATCAGGAAAGGTCAGGAAAACCATGGAAAAAGGAACCGTAAAACGCAGGATATTCATTTCTAATGCACTGATGGTTTTAGTCACATTAGTTTTGTTTCTGGGTATAAATATATTCGTTATTTTCTGCTATTCAGAGTCGGTAGAAAATGAGGTAAAGGCGAAGATAGAGGAAGTTGTAGACCCAGATAAAATAGACGATATGCTAAAGGACTATACCATCTACAGGAATGAATTTATCCTGCTTTTTGGCGTTGATGGAGTACTGTGCATAGCAGCCCTTATCATTATGAGTCAGGTATTTACCAGAAACCTGACCGAGCACATCATGGAGCCTCTCGACGCCCTGTCAGAAGGCACTAAGCGAATCAAGGAAAACGACCTGAGTCAGGAGATAAGCTACAGCGGAGAAATTGAGTTTGAGGCAGTCTGCACATCCTTTAACGAGATGATGAAATCCATAGCTGCAGAGCAGGAGAAAAACAGGAAATACGAGAAAGCCAGAACGGATATGATAGCAGGCATATCCCATGACTTGCGCACGCCGCTTACCGCAATCAAGGGGACCATTAAAGCCCTGATGGATGGGGTGGTGTCAAAACCTGAACAACAGCAGAAGTTTCTTGAGACAGCATACCGCAGGACTGGGGATATGGATATGCTTTTAAACCAGCTCTTTTATCTGTCTAAGATAGAGACTGGAAATATGCCACTATTTATAAAGGACATAGATATAGGACAGTTTTTGCAGAGCTATGCTGATGGCAGGATGAGTTATGCAGATACCAGAAGCAGCCATGCAAATGATAAGGCAGATTGTGAAAAAATAAACATAGACACAGGCAAGCTCTCAGAAATTGTGTCTGCTGACCCGGAGCAGCTACAGAGAATACTTGATAACCTAATCGAAAACAGCAGAAAGTATGCCCAGAGGGATAAGCTTATAATAGATATAACAGCATCGAAACACGCAGACCAGCTCACAGTTTCTGTAAAGGACAATGGCGTAGGTGTGCCGGAGGATAAGCTGCCCCATATTTTTGATGAATTTTATCGTGTGGATGAGTCCAGAAACAAAAAGGAGGGCAATGGTCTGGGGCTTTACATAGTCAGGTATCTGATGGAAGCCATGGGAGGAAGCGTAGAGGCAAAAAATGCAGATGGTCTCCTTGTCGAGTTACACTTTCCATTGAAGGAGCAGGAGGTATAAGATGGCAGATAACAAAACAATCCTTATAGTAGAAGATGATGCAGACATCAGCATGATTGAGGAGGCATATCTTGAGTCGGCTGGTTTTCGTACAAAAATAATAGGGGATGGAAGCCTGGTCAGGGCAGAGGTAGAAAATGAAGGCTATGACCTTATCCTGCTTGATTTGATGCTGCCAGGCAAAAGCGGCTATGACGTGTGCAGGGAAATACGTGATAAGACAGACATACCTATTCTCATGGTTACAGCTCGGACAGAATCTGTGGACAAAATCAGGGGTCTGGGACTGGGTGCTGACGATTATATAGCCAAGCCCTTTGACCCGGCAGAGCTTGTGGCAAGGGTTAATGCCAATATCAGGCAGTATGAGCGCATACACAGCGCAGTCAGGGAAGAGGAAAAGGAAAAATCAGAGGAAGTAGAAGAGATTGTAATAGGTGATTTGCGTATCCTGCCAAACAGCTGGAAGGTATACAAGGGTGACAGGGAGATTAAATTCCCGAACAGGGAGTTTGAAATCTTGAAGCTTCTTGCCACAAATCCCAATATTGTATTTTCCAAGGAGCAGATTTTTGAAAAAATATGGGGCTATGAGTACATGGGAGACAGCGCAACCGTCATGGTACACATAAATCGTATCAGGGAAAAAATAGAGGATGACAGCAAGAATCCAAAGCTTCTTGAAACAGTCTGGGGTGCCGGTTATCGTTTAAATAAGTAGTACAAAATCGTTTAGGAATTGTTTAAGAAATTACCTCCTGTTTATTTAATGTGAGTGGTTATTATACTTACAGAAAATGAACAGGAGGAATTTTTTATGTTAAAGGAAGGAATCGGAGGATTTTGTATGGCACTGGCAGACAGTGTTCCCGGAGTATCAGGAGGTACGATAGCCTTTATCTTAGGCTTCTATGATAAGTTTATAGGCTCTATTGATGGGCTTGTGTTTGGAAAAAGGAAAGAGAAAAAGACATCAGCCCTCTATCTTGGCAAGCTTGGAGCAGGCTGGATAATCGGAATGGTTTTAGCAGTGCTTGCACTGTCAGCCCTCTTTGAGAGTCATATATATGGTGTCAGTTCGCTCTTTATTGGATTTATAGCAGGCTCAATACCACTCATTATGAAAGAGGAGAGAGACAGCATAAGCCAGGTGGGAAAAGGCATATGGTTTTGCTTCATAGGAATAGCCCTTGTAGTTGGGATTACATTGCTAAACGGCAGAATCGGTGGAGGCAGCATGGATTTAAGCCAGTTTTCCATAGGACTTGGAATCAAATTATTTTTAATAGGAATGGTCGCTATATCAGCCATGTTTCTTCCGGGGATATCAGGCTCCACACTGCTTTTAATCTTTGGAGCATATATTTCGGTAATATCTGCAATTCGTGGATTTTTAGGACTTGATTTATCTTATCTGCCAGCTCTTATGTGCTTTGGCTTTGGCGTGCTGGCTGGTGCAGTTACAGTTGTAAGAGGGATCAAAATTTGTCTGGAAAAATTCAGACCCCAGATGGTCTATATGATACTTGGCATGATGCTTGGCTCATTTTATGCAATCATACAGGGACCTGCAACACTTGATGTACCAAAGCCAGCCATGGGCATAGGCGATTTCCAGATTACAGCCTGTCTTGTAGGACTGCTTCTGGTATGGGGCATGCAGGTTATAAAAGAAAAAACAGAGGGAGGTAAGGCATGATAAGAGATGAACTTAAATTTTTAGGCAAAAATAAACTGCTGGTATTTGTAATGGCTGTGATTTTACTGATTCCAGCTATCTATGCAGGTATGTTTTTAAGCTCCATGTGGGACCCGTATGGGGACATCAGCAAGCTGCCGGTTGCGGTGGTAAATAATGATGTGGCAGTTGACTATAACGGCAAGACACTTTCAGTGGGAGATAATCTCTCGGATTCACTGGAAAGCAATGATTCTATGGATTTTCATATCACAGACCAGGTGACAGCGGAAAATGGACTTAAGGATGGCAGATACTATATGGTGATTACCATTCCAGAGGATTTTTCTCAAAACGCATCATCGGTTATGGACAATAATCCTAAGAAAATGCAGCTACAGTACACCACGAACCCAGGCTACAACTATATATCCAGCAAGTTAAGCGAGAGTGCCATAAAGGAAATCAAGGCAAATATTATGGCAGAGGTTACTACAACCTATACAAATGCTGTATTCGACAGTATTGCAGAGCTGGGAGATGGATTCTCACAGGCAGCAGATGGTACAGCAGAGCTTTTAAATGGAATGGACAGCTTAAATGATGGGGCTGCAGCAATAACCGACAACCTGAATGTGCTGGCAGATTCAAGTGCCACATTAAAGGATGGCAGCATGACACTTAATAACGGAATAAATTCATATCTGGCAGGCGTGTCCCAGGTGGATGGAGGAATTGGCTCTTTATTAGAAGGAACGGATAAATTGGCAGATGGAGCTTCACAGCTTGGAGCAGGAAGTAATGCCCTGCTGACTGGCGCCACTGACATGAAGAATCAGATTGACAATAGTTTAACAAGCGATAAGGCAGCTCAGATTAATACAGCACAATCATCCCTGCTTACAATGAATGACAGTATACAGCAGCTTAATCTGGCAGTAAACGGAGATGGAACAGAGGCGAATAAGGGAATTGACATCTCAGGTATAGGAGCAGCAGGACAGAGCGCAGGAGTCAGCCTGCAGAATGCAGGAATAAACCTGAATGATGCAGCTGCCAATCTGGTAGGCGGATATGCAGCAACAGCCAATCCGACAGACTTAGGCGGAGGAGCCTTAAAGGTAATAGAGACCTACAAGACACTGGCTTATTTGTATCAGGACCCGACACTCACAGATGCACAGAGAACACTAATCGGTCAGGCTATGACAAAGCTTTACGATGCTAATGACCAGCTTGCAGAAAATACAGCCTATGATGACATCGTAGGGGCAGCAGGAAATATTAAGGATGCTGGTGGAAATATACAGGCAGCAGGAGGAACGCTTTCTGCCCTGGCAGCTTCTGATATGTCAGGTCAGGTAGAAGCCTTACAAAGCTCTGTAGAGCAGCTGGCAGCAGCATCTGATAAATTACTGCCAGCCTCTTCACAGGCACTTGGCTCTTTACTCACAGGCATGCAGACTATACAGGCTGGCGTGAACCAGTCTCTGCTTCCAGGCATAGTCCAGCTTAATGCAGGAGTGCAGAGCTTGAACACAGGCATCACAGGCACAGATGGCTTACAATCAGGAGTGCAGGCACTTAAGGCAGGAAGCAGGCAGCTTGTAGAAAAAGGAAATGATTTGCAGGCAGGAGCAAACCAGTTAAGTGACGGAACAGCAAGATTATCTGACGGGGCAAGGGCACTGGCTGATGGCTCAGTGGCTTTGCAGGATGGAGTTACAGCGCTTATAGATGGAACAGACACCTTGAACACAGCCCTGAGTGATGGCGCAGCCAAGGTAGCAGACAGCGCAGTAAATGATTCAAATATAGATATGTTCGTGACACCGCTTGAAACAGAGGAGACACAGATTACCATAGTAGCGAATAACGGTCATGCTATGGCAGCATATATGATGTCAGTTGGACTCTGGGTAGGATGTCTGGCATTCTGCCTCATGTACCCATTAGTAGAGTACCGTGGCAAACTTAAAAATGGATTCAGCTGGTTTATGAGCAAGGCAATTGTTGTATACCCGACGGCAATCATAATGGCACTTGTACTGTACCTCACATTACATTTTGTAAATGGCTTTAATCCGGTACAGGTTACAAACACAATCCTCGTATCAGTTGTGACAGGAATCTGTTTTATGACAATCATGTATTTCTTCAATGCATTGCTGGGCAAGGTGGGAAGCTTCTTCATGCTGGTATTTATGGTATTGCAGTTAGCAGGTTCAGCAGGAACCTATCCTATTGAAATATCAGGAAGCTTTGCAGCAGCCATTCACAAATATGTGCCGTTCACATACACAGTTAATGCATTTAGAAGTGCCATCTCAGGTGGTGCTGATATAGGGAATGAGCTGATGGTGCTTACATCACTTACAGTAATCTTTATGGCTCTGACAGTTGTACTGTTCTGGTACAGGGCTGAGAGAATAAATGCCGGCAAGGCAGTAGCTTACACATGGATTGAGGAACACGGACTCGCATAAAACT
>CAVKUD010000109.1:0-9822 GCA_963659315.1 Senegalimassilia sp.
TTTAATAAGTCTCTCCACTTTTGTAATTTGATACTCTTCTTACCAGCTTCATCAAAAAATGAAATTAGTTCTGTACTATCTTTTTCGACAAGTTCATCTGCGGAAATAACCTGTTTGCCTCCGAAAACTACATAATTAAACAAATCAGCAAAGCGCTCATTGTTACTCATATAATTTTTTGCAGTAGTATCTTTTATGCTCATTCCTACTTTCCTTTCATGTCGTAACTATAGGCAAATGATAATCTCCTATAAAATCAGTATATGCTGTTTTTCTAATAAAAGCAATCCCAGCAGTCCTGAAATAATCAGACTGCTGGGATATATATTATCTATACTGCTTTTTCTTTCTGCCAACTATAAGCATGCCTATTCCTGCAAGCACAAGCATAATGTATAAGCCTGTCTGTGTGTCGTCACCTGTTTTTGGTGCCGATTTTACAGACTTCTCAGGCACATTTGATGCAGCTGCTGGCTGTGTGTCAGCTGTATTGCTGGCATTATCCGTTGGCTGTATGGCTGGCTCACTCGCTGAAGGAGTTTCTGCTGTCGATGGCTTTTCTGCATTTTTCTCTGTATCAGTGTACGCTATAGCATAGGTAGAAAAACGGTCAGTCTCAAATGTCAGAGTATGCTCATTTTCATCATATACAGAAGCAAGTATTTCTGCGACTCCATCATGTACTCTGACAATCTGATAGCTTCTGGTCACATCACCTGATGCTATAAGCTCCTCTGGAACACTTACCTTTATAGTAAAGCTGGTCTCAGCCTCATGAATCTTTTCATTGTCTATAATAGTTTTTCCGTCAGAATCCACTACATTTAAGAAAAGTGAAATGTCAAGGTATTTACCTACCTTTGCCCCATCTGCCAGCTTATCAGCTATAGCATCTGCCTCTGCATCAGTTACTTCTGTGTCCTTGTTCTGCACATCAAGTACAATATCTGCATTGCCACCATTAGATAAGACATTAAGGGCATCATCTCCTAATATCTTTTCCATCAGGACATCCCTATCCACAGATACCTCTGCCTTAGGAGCATCACTTGCTACTGTGCTCTCATAAGTCACATAAGATGAAAGCTTTGGCAGCTCTTTGCTGATTTCAACTGTTTTTGTGGTTCCGCCAACTGTAATCTCAACAGTTCCTGTGATTTTACCAGGCTCATGTAATGATGCTGGAACCTTCTTATAATCGCTTATATCTACATCTGCATTATCAATATCAGCAGCTGCAAGCTCTTTTTTGATTTCATCAATGATGTCTGCTTTATCTGTTGCGCAGGCTTTGATATCTCCAATAATATCTGTTGTCTTTCCTGCTGCTGTCTCTGCCTTTTCGGCATTTATTCCAGAATTTACAATATTTTTATCAGAAGCGTCACTGACAATATCGTCAAATTCTGACTCAATATCTTCCGCAGAATTTATTATATCGTCTTTTAATTTCTCGCCATCTATGGTTTCAAATATCTTCTGCTTCTCTTCTTCAAGCTTGCTGATTGCTTCTGCCTTCTCTGAATCTGTCAGATCTGTCATTGCTTCAATCGCTGACTTCTTCTCAGCAAAGATGCTTTCAATATTGTCCTTTATTATCTCTCCGAAATCCTTTACTGTTCCAGTAATATTCTCCAGATTTTCTTTTCCGCCGTCACGCTCTCCAGTTACATCTGCCCTTGTCTGAGCCTTGTCTATATCAGATTTTGCTTTTTCAGCTTCTTCCGCTGCCTTACTGAGAGCCTCTGCCTTTTCTTCAGGGTCTGAAACAGATGCCTCTATCTGCTTCTCAATACTTTCAAGCTTCTGGTCAACATCCTTCTTGGCAGCCTCCTTGAGCTTGTCAAGCATCTGCTCATAGTCGGACTCAGCCTTATCCCTCTGCTCGTCTGTGAGATTATCCTCATACTTATCCAGATAATCCTCAATCTTTGAAAGTACAGATTCGATATCTTTCTGGTCTGCCGGCTGAATATCTGTTATCTTGTTGATAGTATCCACTCCTGGCTCTGTAGATGTACCTTTTTCTATTTCCTCAAGTCCATCTGCCACATCTTTGATTAAGTCAAGCTTATCACTTATAGCATCTCTTAATTTTTCAAGCTCTTCCTTCTGGGCATCTGTAAGACTCTGTGTTGGAGATGTCTCATCATCTGTATCAAGGAGCTTGTTGATTTTTGTTAAAGCATCATTTAATTTATCAGAATCATTAGCTGTAGGATTTTCTATATCATCTATATCCATATCATCAAGCTCGGTTATAATTTCTTCTGCCTGCTCTATATCGTCAAGCATATCTGATGCCTTATCAAGCACCTCATTATAGAAAGCCTTGTCCTCATCTGATAATGTATCGTTTTCAAGCTTGCGCTCTGCCTCACTTACTATGCTCTCCAAATCATCCTTGTCATTTGGAACAAGTCCGCTTACACCCAGAGCATCCACATAGTTATCCTTATATGTATCAGCACATGCAGCACCATCTGCTGTATGCTTACATACATGCATAGTGTAGCCCTTATCCAATACAGTTGGCTTAAAGACCATTTCTGTATATTCATGGCCAAGCTTAATGCTTAGCTGTGTAACATTTCCTGCACCATCTGTAGCTGTAATCACAAGGTCTTTTATATCATGTCCGCTTACAATATCCGCTGCTGGCAATACACATCTGCCGTCATCTGATACTGACAGCTCTACGCTCTCACCATCTTCAAGCTGGTATGTAACAGACTTTAAGTTTGCATCTGTAACTGTAAACTCAAGATTCTGGCAATAAACACCGCCCTCTGTCAGCCCTGAAATAACTGGAGCTTCGCTGTCAACAGTTATTCCGTTTGAAGATATATAAGTCACATTTCCTGATTTATCAGTGATTTTAACATAAATTACACATTTGCTGTCTGAATCAATATCAAATTCATCACCCTCAGTCCATGCGTCCTCGTCAAGGTTTTTAACCTCATCAAGGCTTAATCCTGGCTTATCATCTGTAGGATTGTAGACATAATACTTGCGGCTCTTTATGCCACTTGTTGCATCATCAGCCTTAATCTCTACATGCAGGCTGCCTTTTACTACTTTGTCATAATTAATGCCATCAGAATCCACAAAGCCATCACATGTTTCATCACCTATTTTTATCTGACCTGTTGGTAAATCTTTGTCAACAATGCCAGCAACTGTTATGTCCTGGTCTTCTTCAATATTTTCAATATGGACTGTATATGTTTTGCCTGTAGTCTCGTTCCCGTTTTCATTTGAAGATGTATCAGCTGATTCATCATCTGTCTTTTCAGTAACAGTCAGTGCGACTCCATTTGCCTTAACAAGAGGCAGGTCTCCATCTACATGGTAGTCATCCTCTAATGTAAGCGTCAAATCAACCGCATCATGCCAGCCTGCCTGTGACGCACTGCCTGTGATTGTGTATCCCAGCTGGTCTTCTGGAAGCCTAATCTCAAGCATTCTTCCTGCATCTATAGTAACAGTAGTACTTGGTGATGTATTATAGTTTTGATTACTGCAATATCTGACTTCATATGTTCCACTTTCAAAGTTCAAATCAGAATTATAGATATAATTATATCCGCTTTGATTACCATCTTCTGATGATACAAGCTTGCGGTACTCCATGTCATAGGCCACAAGCCCCTCAATTTTACCATCTTTCTTTCCATATATAGTCTCTGCCACTCCAGTAAGCTCTGGTGCATTATCACGATTTGCTTTTTTTATAACAAAACTCTGTGTTCTGCTATTGCTTATACTGTAATTCTCATTACTCAGGTATGCACATGCTGTGTAAGTGCCTGCATTAACTGCCTGACTATAGTAACTATCAGGTGACAGACTGACACTGAGCGAACATTCCTCTCCCTCCAGCGGACTTCCTACAAGCTCTGCTGTCGGGAGCTTGCTGCTTCCATCATATGTAAACTCTGTATTACTCCAGCTTATGCTAAGTGGATAACCTGAAATCACCGCCTGCACAGAACCGCAGGATGGATAATAGCCTTCCTTCTCAACACGATAATAAACAGTATATGTACCAGCATTCTTTATCTCTGGAACCTCTGAGCTATATGTTCTATCTGCTGTACTACTATATGTAACTGTCGCACCTGCCTCTTCTGGAGTAACTGTAATAGCAGTATGCTTTTCTCCATCATAAGTACTCTTGTAACCACTTGCTGTTGCTTTAATAGTCTGCTTTAAACTAAGCTCTGTGGCAGCTGACCATGCAGACGCAGGCTTACTCTTGGTTGCACTAATACGAGTTCTTATATAAACCTTGCCACCAGTTAATCCACTTGCCTTATAATATCCATTACTGTCTATATCTGCATTTGTTAAACTGGTCCAATGCACTCCGTCTGTAGAGTAAGCATATTCCTGTCCCTCTACTGGTGAGATAGACACAGAATCAGCAGTCATCTCTACAATCTCAATTTTATCAACCAGCTCTGGTGTATCAGTATCTTCTCCCCCCATGTCTGATGGCTGCTGTGGTGTAGTTGGTCTGCCTGCTACATCTATATTTGCAGCATCTTCATCGCCATTTACTTTCTTAATAGTAATTGTTTTTCCGACAAAGTCGTAGGCTGTGCCATTATTGTCCTTACCTGATAAAGGCAGTTCTCCGTCAGAATTTGAAGTTATAGTATAGGTTGTACCATCACAGGTAACCTCGTATGCTGTATTTTCTTCCAAATCAATAAGGGCTTCTTTTACATAGTTTACCTTGCCATTTATGGCACCGGTGTCCTTGACACTTCCGACGCAGAATCTGAACTTGATTGAGCTCCCACTTGTCAGATTTAACCATGACATAGTCATACCGGAGTCATCTTCTTCAAAAAGTGTGGCAACATCCTGTCCGTTTACATTCTCATATTTTTTTACATTCCTACCATAACCACTGCCTGATATATTGTATGTGTATGTTTTTCTATAATAGTAATTTCCAATCCAGAATATACTGTTATCCGAAATAGGTGCTATAACGAATGCCGGCTCGTCATCCTTTGCATCTGCGACTGTTGCAGAGCCTATCATGGAAATCTGCTTTAACTTTTGATTTTTCATCAGCGCCTGAAGTGCTGCTCTATCTGAATAAGAGCCACTTGTCTCATTACTTCCCAGCTGGGTATCACAGCCAAAAGAAAATGCCTGCTGCCCCTCTGCCAAATCAGCCTCAAATATAACATCATAGGCATCTGATTCATTAAAGGAAACCCGCAAGGCATCCAGTGAAGCTACGTCACTATTTCCAGCTTCTGGACTTGATGCAGCATTACTAAAGAGATTCCAACAGCGGTTATAACTTGTACACAGCATATAGTTAGTGCCGCCCTTGGTGTACAAACCGGTTACATCAAATATTGTGCCATTAACCATATACGCCATTGTTCCATTACTTATATACCAGCTTGTATATGGATTAGTCCATTTTCTTCCATCCTGACCAGGATATACAGTCTCCACAGCCTTGCTTTCATTTCCATTTACAAAGCATTTATACCATGTGCCAGTAGATGGGCTGCTAATAGTATAGGTACTTTCTGTGGCACCCTCAATATCAGTATATTGCCCATACTTACTTGAGGCACTCTTCCACTGATATGAATATGAAGATGTCTCTCCTTCCACATCCATGACCAGGGTTACTGAGCTGCCTGTCATATCTTTTCCATATGGATAGCCATCATTCATAAATGTAACGGCTGTCTCTGCCAGTGGCTCCACATCATACTCTGATTCCAGATTGTCTGCGGTTTCCTCATTTTCAGCATCCATGCTTTCCTCTGCAAGGGCTGTCTCCACTGCCTCTGTGGCATCTCCCATCTCTGTATCTTCCACAGCTTCTGTTGTATCTACAGCTTCCACTGCTTCCGTTGCTTCTACATTCTCTGCTTCCACTTCTGTTGCTTCCGCAGCTTCTGTAGTCTCATCTGTCTGCACTACTTCTGTATTATCGCTTCCCTGCTCATCAGCAAATGCTGTCGCAGGCATCATGGTAAATACCATTGTGAGTGCCAAAATACTTGCTAATATTCGCTTTCTCATATGTATCACTACTTCCTTTCCAATATTTCCTGTGAGCGCCTGTAAATTTTCGTGCCTCACATCTTCTTGTACCTTTACATGCTGATTTCATATCTTAGATTATCCAATTCCTTTTGCACCTTTTCTCTGGTACAGTCTCCGATTAGATAACCGCTGACCCTCATATTCATCAGCTCCCTCTCAAAACGAGGCTCATCCGCCATGGGAATGAGATTCAGTCTCGGATTCTCACTCTTCAAATGCTTTGCCAGGAAAAAGCCATGTCCAAACTTATCCTCCATGCTGATGAACGCCGCCCTTATGGGATTGTCTCTCGCATGGGAAAGTGCTTTTTGTGGGTTATTAAAGCTTTTCACCTGCAGCCTTTCATTATCCTGCCATCTGTATCTTGCAATATGCTGCTCCAACAGCTGGCGCCTTTTCCAATCCTCTTCATAAATTAGTACGCACATAGCATGACTTCACCTGCCTTTTCATACACATAATCTGGTACTTTATGTTCATTATACTGAGGCAATGTTGCCTAAACGTTGCTTTTTACTCCTGCTTTTTAATTTTTTTCAAAAAAATGCCCATGTTTACTCTGATTAAAGTAAACATGGGCTTACAAACTGTCCGTATTATAACTTAAAGGCTGACTGATTCAGCTCTCCCCAGCTGTACTGGGACATATATTCGCCGTTATAGGCTCTTATGCCTTCTGGCTTATTATCCAGATAATCATAATAATCACAGGATATTTTTTCCCTGTCTATGGCGTATTTCCCTCTGGACTCAATAAAGGCATCCTTCACTCCTGCCTTCTTTAGGGTCGTCACCAAATCCTTTTTGAGCTTTGACAAATAAGACCTGGTGTTGCTGTCTGACACGTTTTCATCCTCCCACAGGATGCTTCTCAGCTCTCCTGATGTCACGCTGCTGCCCTGCCTGTCAACCAGATAGGCAAGCATCTCCTTTGTCTTTGCCTTTTCAAATTCCAGAATGTTTCCATTTACAAAGGCTTCAAAATTGCCAAAGCACCTCACTGTCAGCTGGTTTTTAACCTGACGCAGCTCTACTGGATGCCTCAGCTCATCCAGCTCTATCTGTATCTTTTCCTTTGTGGCTGGCTTGGTAACATAGCCGCTCATACGAAGCTCAATCGCCTGAGCCATATAGCTGCTGTAGCCTGTCACAAATACTATATTTACCTTGGGATAGAGGCTCTTTAACTGCTTTGCCACTTCCATTCCCGACATGGTTCCCATCTCTATATCCAGAAATGCCACATCCACCTGATGCTCTCTGGCATAGGGCAGGATGTCCTCTGGCTTTTGAAAGCTTACCAGTTCTTCCTCTGGAACCGCCTCCCTGATTGCCTTTTCCAGACTCTGTAAGGCAAGTGCCTCATCATCTGCTGCTATAATCTGCATATTTTATCCTCTTCTTTTCCTTAAGTCTGTGGCAGCCTTATCACTACCCTTGTGCCCTCTCCGGGCTTGCTTGTGGTCTCCATGCTGGCTCCACACATGTCCTGTAAACGTGTCCTGACATTTTCCATGCCCACATGCACCTTATCATCATCCAGACTCTTATTCTGGTCAAAGCCCACTCCATCATCTTCAATGGTGACAAGAATCGTATCCTGCTCACGGCATGTGGTAATTTTCACCGTGCCACCTCCAGCCTTTTTACACAGTCCATGCTTGACTGCATTTTCTACCAATGGCTGCAATGTCAGTGATGGTATCAGGAATTCCTCATCCTGTATATCAAAGGCTGTATTCACCCTGTCACCGAAGCGCTTTTTTTCTATGGCAAGATAGGCTTTGACATGGTTTAGCTCTCTTTCAAATGGCACTGGCTTCTGCAGACTAAGTGAGTCCAGATTGCCCCGCAGGTACTCTGCAAACTCTCCAACAGTCTCCTCTGCAAGCCCTGGATTGGTCTCACACATCTGCTGGATGCTGGTTAGAGTATTGTAGATAAAATGCGGGGCAATCTGGGACAGCATAATGGAAATGCGTAAATCCGCTGCCTCCTTTTCCTTTCTCGCCAGATTCTGGTTCTGCTCATTCATGGAAATCACAAAGAGGAATATCATGGATATACTTATGGCTATATTTACCAGTGATATTCCATAATAGAAAATCTGTATCAAAAGCGCAAGTACTGGCAGCAGCATATATGAAACCATGCCTGCAAACAGGGAACCGCTTATTTTTTTACGATATTGTATCAATATGGTAAAATCAATCAGCATGCCAAGCATGGGCAGTACCATGGAGAGCGGATGCAGGAAGTTTCTGTGATATAGGTTGTTCGCATCTATATAATAGTAGAAATGGAAAAACTGTGATGCCACAACAAGCCCCATTCCCACAACTGCAATGAGGCAGACTGCTGCAAGGCGCTTCCTTGGCTTTTCTCCTCTGCCAGCAAACATAGAAATTTCCAGATATGCCTGATATATAAGCAGGAGACTGTCACTCAGGAAAAACACCAGAAAATTACTGATGTAAACTACATGACGTGCAAGGCTTCCAGGTCGTCCTCTGAAATCCCATGCCAATGCGTCGCAAAAAAGCAGGATTGCACTGTTTAGAAGCATCGCCATCAGATAGCGTCTCTTTCTTTTGTCAAAGTTTTTACTCATGAACATACACAGAGCTGCTATCAGGGCAAAAATAGTTCCCCACAAAAGCATTGCCACATGTAGTGATGTACGGTTAAACATTTCCTGTATTCGTCTCCTATTTTTGTTTTCTACTTGTATATTTTCATTATAGGCTCATAATTTTTTTATGCAAGCCTTTCAGTATTAAACGCACGGGTTGTTTGTTTACAACCATGTATTGTTCATACATAACTCGGTCAATATTATTACTACGCTTCATATGTGGACTCTTACAGTATACTTTGGTATACAAAAATCTCAGCAACTTCGATTTGCTCAAAGTGCTGAGATTTATAATTATTGCATATATTAATTCAAGATTTAATTTTACAGATGAAGCACTCTCTCCTTAATCTCCTGTGTACGTCCCTGATTCCAGAACTGGGTACCGATATATCCACAGGTACGGCGGGCAACGCTCATCTTATCCTGATTACGGTTGCCACAGTGTGGACATTCCCAAATCAGCTTGCCTGAGCCTTCCTCCTCTACGATTTTGATTTCTCCGTCATAGCCACATACCTGACAGTAATCACTCTTGGTATTAAGCTCTGCATACATGATATTTTCATATATATACTGCATCACTGACAGGACTGCCGGTATATTATCCTGCATGTTAGGAACCTCTACATAGCTGATTGCTCCTCCTGGTGAAAGCTTCTGGAACTGAGCCTCAAACTTAAGTTTATCAAAGGCATTTATCTCCTCTGTTACATGTACATGGTAGCTGTTTGTGATGTAGTTCTTGTCTGTCACGCCCTCGATAATACCAAAACGCTTCTGTAAGCACTTGGCAAACTTATATGTGGTTGACTCAAGTGGTGTGCCATATAATGAGAAGTCAATATTTGTCTCCTCTTTCCATCTTGTACATGCATCATTTAAGTACTGCATTACCTTTAAGGCAAATGGTGTTCCCTCTTTCGGCTCTGTGTGTGACACTCCCTTCATATAGCGTACACACTCACAGAGTCCTGCATAACCAAGGGATATTGTTGAGTATCCATTGAATAATAGTGGGTCAATTACCTCGCCCTTTTCCAGTCTCGCAAGTGCTCCATTCTGCCATAAGATTGGAGCCACATCTGATGGAG
>CAVKUD010000110.1:0-1062 GCA_963659315.1 Senegalimassilia sp.
ATATAAGATTCAACGATTAAGAAAAGAAGAGTTCGTTACGAGCTCTTCTTTTTTGCTTATTTCCGAAAGGAACAACACTCTCTAGTTTTGTTCTTTATCAAATTCAAGCATATTCTTTCTGAACCACTTAGGGCACAGATTTCTCTGGCAGTTTTCGTTGTGCCGCTCCTTTATCTCCATATGCTTAAAATATTCTTTCCACATAAGCTCAAACTCATCCTGTTCCCGTGGCAGGCTGGACTCAAGCTCAAAGAAGTCCTCGCCCGATATATAAAAACATTCCCTGCCAGCAGGGTGAACCACTCCATACCTGCGTTTCGAGTCCAGGATTACAAAGTTTTCTCTCGGATACCTGTCTGCGAAATGCCACATAATCACTGGAATCAAATCACACTTTGGCTCGATGGTGGAATAGAGAAATCTCCCATTATCACTGAACCTGAGAAAGCCCCTCATCTTATCCTCTTCATTGTAGACTTTTCTGGACAACTCAAGGACACGCATAACATATGGGTCTGCCATCTCCTCCTCAACCCTTGGTCCCTTTTTAAAGCCACGAACCAGAAAGCCAAGCACTACAGTCGCCCTATCCGCATCATAATGGCACAGGGCATGGAAGACTCTCTCATACACAAAGCTGCCCAGCTGGTTTTGGATGGCACCAATGGTCTTTTGTGCCTTCACAGGATCAGTCTGCACCTCTATCTCTGTAGAAAACAGGGTCAACTCTCCCTCTTCTCCTATAGCAATGGAGATAGAGTCATTGTAGGCTTCTCCAATCTGCTTCTTGTATACAAAGGCATCATATATGGCTGTAAAGATACCATCAAGCGTATCTTCACATCTTAGTATCAGGTTTTCCTGACTAATTGTTGTATTCAATGTCCCCACCTCCCATTTGCTCTTAAATCAATCTCTATATGTTCAAATCGCAAGTCCATAATCCGCAAGCGACATCTGCTCATAGCTCTGGCTGGCTCCATCCGACAGATACATCATAGCCGGACGCTCATTGTATATCAGGTGCCTGGTGATATATCCCTCTTCGATTTTGGTCTGATA
>CAVKUD010000110.1:1072-9744 GCA_963659315.1 Senegalimassilia sp.
CTTTGTTCCAATGCCTGGTACTCTGAGGAGCGTATAATAATCTGCCTTATTTATCTCAACAGGAAACTCCTCCAGATGCTCAACTGCCCACTGACACTTGGGGTCTATAAATTCGCTGAAGTTAGGATTCTTTTCTGATAAGAGTTCTCCAGCCTTAAAGCCATAAAATCTAAGAAGAAAGTCTGCCTGGTAGAGCCGATGTTCTCTCTGTAAGGGCGGTCCCTGCACTAATGACGGCAGGGTCTCGTCACAGTTTACATTTACAAAGGCAGAATAAAACACCCTCTTCATGTCAAACCTGTCATACAAGGCTTCTGTGACAGACATAATCTGATAGTCTGTCTCTCCTGTAGCCCCTATAATCATCTGAGTGCTCTGTCCTGCTGGCACAAAGTATCTGTCTGGTCTTGCCAGTGCATCCCTCATGCCCGACACCTCTGGCATATTTGAAAAGCCCCAGCTTTTGTCACTAAGCTGGACTGCCTTTTTATTTTTCTGGGCTATGGAGAGCCTGTTGTGGTATTCAAGCAGCCTGTCCCTGCTCTCTGACATCTCCGCAAGCTGGTTATAGTAGGTCTTATCATCCAGATACATGCGGCTTTTCATCTTATTGTTTCCATGATAGGCACGGCTCTCCCTGATACCGTTTTGAATCTGTCTCATAGGGTTTAATATATTCTGTCTGACTTTATTTGGTGCCACCTGCCTAAGTCCCTCTGCTGTGGGAACCTCCAGATTAACACTCATCCTGTCACATAGATAACCTACCATCTCCACCACTTCTGGCGATGCTCCCGGTATGCCCTTTATATGCACATATCCGTTAAACTTATACTTCGTCCTGAGCAGATAAAGAGTCTCATATAAAAGTCCCATGGTATAGTCCGGTGATTGTATTATTCCAGAGCTTAAAAATAAGCCCTCTATATAATTACGCCTGTAAAACTCTACAGTCAGCTTACATACCTCATCTGGTGTAAAGGACACTCTTGGCACATCATTTGATGACCGGTTGACACAGTATTTGCAGTTATATATACACTCATTTGTAAAAAGAATCTTAAGCAGGGAGATACATCTGCCATCCCCTGTAAAGGTGTGACATATACCACAGGCAGCAGCATTGCCAAGATTTTTCCCATCACCACCCCTGTCGGTACCGCTGGAGGTACACGCGACGTCGAACTTTGCAGCATCTGATAAAATTTTAAGCTTATCCATTATCTCACTGGCAACAAATACCTCAGCCATCTTATATCTCCTCCCTCAATGCGCCATATGCTACATCTATTCCAGTCTCAAATTTGATATCTGGCACAATTTGGCATAAAAAAAGCGTATAACCATCACGAACGTTTGTTCGTAACTTGATTATACACTCTTTCTTTTCTTCATGCAATATCCAATCGAATATTTGTTCTGTTATTTTTATCCAATCTGCCTAGCCAATTCCATTATGAAGCATGGTTGGATAAGCAATGGCTATGGCTGCACCTACTGCCAGGCAGAGGATTGTATTCACAATCAGGGCTAAAATATAGCCACCCAGAATCATTCCCACAGCAAATACTATAATTAGTACCACCAGAATAATCATCTTGAGCATAACCTGTATGGTGCCCTTTACAACGTCCAGCGAGTCTGTCGGCAGCATAGCCTCCAGAAATAGTCCTGTGGTAGACAGCATAAAGTCAATCGCAAGCATGGTAATATAGCTTAAAACCACCATCAGTATATTGTCATTTGATAATACTGCTCCGATAATCACAGCTGGCAGAATATCAATCGCTGTATTATAAGACACTGACGCAACCGCATAAAAGACTTTTTTGTATGCACTGTCAGGCACCAGAAACAGCCAGTTCTTAGATGTCTCCTGGGCAATCGGATTGCCCACATTATTGATATAAATGATAACCATTATGGTGATTGCAGGTATTATAAAGCCATCATAGCCTATAACCTGTGTACACAGCAGGCTTACAGCAAGAACTGTGGCTGTATATATAAGCATAGCCTTGGTCACAAGACCACCATAGGCAAATCTCCTTCTGATATATACCTGTTTTGCAAAAAAGGCACTGGCTCCACTGCCCTTAAGCACCGCCTCATGGTGAGCCTTTTTCTCTTTATTTTTCTTAAGTCCTGCATTCTGGCTTTTGCCAGCCTTCTGGTTTTGAAGCTTAACCTCCCTGATTTTTGCGCCTTCCATAGCGTCCTCGTAGAAATCAGCGTCCACTTTCCAGATTGCCCAGAAAATAATAACCGAGCAGACCACAAACAAGGCTCCATATATTAGTGCTGTCACTGCATTTCCTGCTATTGCAGACACTACCATAGCCTTGAGCCAGCCTATAAAAGGAATATACCAGGTCCACTTCGCACAGTAGACATGCTGTACGACGTATACAAAGTCATTGTCGTGATTGACAAAGGAAATAAGCCCTGGCACTATAAAAATCGCCGCTAGTACAAACATAAACGGAATTACCAGCTTCTGAAGATTTGAAAACACACTCCTAAGTGTATATATAAACACAGATATAAGCTGGCTCCACACCAGTATCATGGCCCAGGCAATAAGCATTGCCACTACAGCCCCAGCAGATAAACCAAGATTTATCATCATGTTTGGTATCTGGAAAACCATATACAGCGAAATCAAAAGCAGGGTCAGCATCTGGAATGAAAGCCTGAATATCATTACAGTCTGTGGTTTTTTAGGCGCTGTAAAGAGGAAATTTACATCTGCCAGCAAAAACATCTCATTTCCACTTTTCTGCCCACCATACATACCTATAAATATAAAAATTATAAACAGGGCTTCAACTCCAAACTCTACAAATGAGTAGACTACAGCCCTATCCTCCTCTGTCATCTCATCATCCATGCGGTCGCCGTTGGCATTGTACTCACCATCCGCACCTATATAGTTTCCGTCATCGTCATAACCGCCATCATCTATATAGTTGCCATATTTATCATACTCGCCGTCAGCTCTGCCCACATAATTGCCGTCCTTATCATATAGATACGCTTCTTCATCCTCTATATAATTGCCGTCCTCATCATATTTTCCAAGCTCTTCACCGACATAATTGCCATTTTCATCATAGACATACTCTGTAACCATATTGTCCGCAACAGCCCAGCCAATCACGCCGCCAGCCACACCAAACAATATCATCACTCCAATTATGCAGGCAATGACGATTATAAATGTGCTCCTGAACATTTTCCTGATGGAATTAATAAAGGTATGAAAAGCATAATAACCCCAAAGCTTCATTATTCCACCTTCCCCTCTGTTATCTCAAAGAAGATGTCCTCAAGCTTCTTATCACCACTCTCCACATCCTGCCTGTTAACCACTGCCTTGACATGACCATTCATCATAATATAAGTGGTGTCCCACAGCTCCTCCACACTGTCAATCATGTGGGTGCTGACAAGCACCATGCAGCCCTGAGCCTTGAGTTCACCCATAATAAGCTTAAGCTCCTTTATGGCATGTGGGTCAAGTCCCACCATCGGCTCATCAAAGAGCACAAGCTTCGGCTTCGGCAAAAGTCCACAGCAGATACTCACCTTCTGCTGCATACCCTTTGACAGCTCATCACCGAACTTTTTCTTTTTATCAGTCAGCTCAAATCTGTCAAGCAGCTCGTTTTTATACTCCTCATAATTTTTAAGCTTGTAGGCTCTTGCGATAAACTCCATATGCTCGTCAACTGTAAGGTTTGGATAGAGCGATGGCAGCTCTGGCACATATCCCATTATGGCTTTTGCCTCGATTGATTTATTATTCAAGCCATCAACTGTAATCTGACCCTCGTACTTTAAAAAGCCCATAATGCTTTTAATTATGGTACTTTTTCCTGCTCCGTTTGGTCCAAGTAAAATACCTATCTGACCATCGGGTATCTGAAAGCTAATATCAGAATTTGCAACAACTTTATGGTATCTCTTTGTAACATGCGAAACGTCTAACATAATTCCCTCCTAAAGTCCTTATCACAACTACTGGTATATAATATCATACCAATCATTTATTTTTCACACTTATTTCCTTAATATATCCTTAAAACTGTTTTATGTATTACTTTTTATCGTATAAGCCCCAACTGCAAGCTCGAATCCGCAGCTTCGCTGCTTCTCCGTTGCTTCGCAACTATGATTCTCGCTTTTCGTTAGGACGTCCGATTTCGGAATACAGCCTTGCAAGCCAGCTTGCAGTCTGTATTTCTCATCGTACTTATTTTATACGATAAAAAAAAGGATGCCTCTCAGCATCCTTCAATCTCTTTGATATTAAATTCATTACCCTGCTGTAAATATGTGTGCTCACTGCCACAATAGGGGCATATCTTGCCATGCTCCACCGTGCCATAGGTCTTGCCACAGTCCTCACAGTATGTAATCGCTGGAATCTGCTCCACATATAGTTTGGCTGTCTTCATATGCTCTGAACGGTTGGCAACTGCCCATTTCCAGACATCATGAAGATATGACTCAATTACAGTGGATACCTCTCCAAGCTCCAATGTTACCGATTCGATTTCTGTGAGGTTATTCTCCTCACAAATCTCCTCTACCATTTTTATTACATGAAATACAACACCTAATTCGTGCATTTTATTCTCTCCATATCTGGCGGCAGGTCATAAACTGCCACCAGACATTTATACTATTTACAATTACCGTTTCGTCTTACTTTTTTCTGCTGAACTTAATCTTGATAGCCTGCTTAGCACCATTTGGAAGGATATACTTGAGCTTATCCTCTGCCTTTCTCATTGTGCTTGCTGCAGGAAGGTCTCTGTGAAGGTGAATAGCATCAAATTCACATCTTGTTGTACAAAGTCCACAACCTACACACTTGTTAGGGTCTACAATAGAAGCTCCACATCCAAGACATCTTGCTGTCTCAGCCTTTACCTGCTCCTCTGTAAATACAAGCTTAGAATCACGGAATGACTTCTTGTCAATCGACTCATTGTGTCCTGGTGTCTGACGTCCTGTATTATCATAGTTCTCAACAAGGATATCTGTCTTGTCAAGCTCCTTGTAGTAGTTTGGATTACGTCCTATTGTAAGTGATGAACCAGGCTGTACAAATCTGTGGATTGAGATAGCTGCTTCCTTACCAGCTGCGATTGCATCAATAGCAAATCTAGGTCCTGTAAACATATCTCCACCAACAAAGATATCGTCTACAGTTGTCTGGTATGTAACAGGGTCAGCAACTGGTGCTGGTCCTCTGAACTCTACAGCCTCATCCTTGAGGAGGTCTCCCCATACAGTTCCCTGTCCTACTGAAAGAAGAACATTGCTACATGGGATAGTCATTGTATCATTCTCATCATACTGTGGAGCAAAACGTCCCTCAGCATTCTTAACCTGAGTACATCTCTTGAATACAATACCTGTAACCTTGCCATTCTCTGTGAGGATTTCCTTTGGTCCCCATCCGCCATGGAACTCGATTCCTTCTGACTCTGCTAACTCGATTTCCTCTGGAAGAGCTGGCATGATGTCACGGGTCTCAAGCGATACCTGGTATACCTTTGGTGAATCACAGCGTACTGCTGAACGTGATACGTCGATAGCAACGTTTCCACCACCGATTACAACTGTGTCGCCTGTTAATTTATAGTTCTCATTGTCAGTTGTCACATGAAGGAAATCAACACCTGTCATAACGCCCTCTGCGTCCTCTCCAGGTACATTTACCTTACGTCCACCCTGACATCCGATTGCAATGTAGAATGCCTGATATCCATCTTCTCTTAACTGCTTAAGTGTAATGTCTTTTCCAACCTCTACACCAGTCTTGAACTCAACACCCATCTCACGGAGAATGTCGATTTCTGCTGCAACGATGTCCTTCTCAAGTACGAATGAAGGAATACCGTATACAACCATTCCACCGAGCTTCTCGTTTTTCTCGAAGATTGTAGGCTTATAGCCTTTCTCTGCAAGATAGAAGGCACATGAAATACCAGCTGGGCCACCACCAACGATAGCGATTTTCTGGTCAAACTTGCCATCCAGTGAAGGCACAACCTTCTTTGGAATAAATCTTGTCTCAGACTTAAGATCCTGCATAGCGATGAACTTCTTTACCTCATCGATAGCGATAGCCTCGTCGATTGTTCCACGAGTACAAGCATCCTCACAACGGCGGTTACATACATGACCACAGATTGCTGGAAGTGGATTGTTTTTCTTGATTAACTCAAGAGCGTCTGTGTATCTGCCCTGGGCTGCAAGCTTTAAGTAACCCTGTACAGCGATATGTGCAGGACAAGCTGTCTTACATGGAGCTGTACCTGTCTCATGAGTCTCGATACGGTTCTTGTCTCTGTAGTTCTCTGACCACATCTCTGGTCCCCACTTCTTCTCTGATGGAAGTGGCATCTTAGGATACTGAACCTCAGAACCATCCTTCTTGCAAAGCTTCTGTCCAAGTGTAGCAGCACCTGCAGGGCAAACCTCTACACAGCGTCCACATGCAACACATTTCTCTTTCTCAACATGTGCAACATATGCTGAACGTGACATATTTGGTGTGTTGAATAACTGTGATGTACGGAGGGCATAGCATACATTTACATTACAGTTACAGATAGCAAAAATTTTATCCTCACCGTCGATATTTGTAATCTGGTGTACGAAACCATTGTCCTCAGCCTTTTTGAAAATCTCCAGAGCTTCCTCTTTTGTGATGTAATGACCACCCTTATTTGTCTCAACAACATAGTCAGCCATATCACCAACTGCGATACACCATCCTTCTGGATCATCAGCACATCCCTCACCATATGTAGTACGTGAGCGACGGCATGAACATGGGCTCTTTGCATATTTTCCTTCGTACTTGTCAAGCCAGTGAGAAATATGCTCTACAGAAACAGACTTGTTCTCCATTCCGATAGCCTTCTCAACAGGGATAACGTGCATACCGATTCCAGCTCCGCCAAGTGGAACCATTGGTGTGACCTTTTCAAGAGGAATACGGCTCATTCTCTCAAAGAAACGTCCCATCTCTGGATGCTCGTCCAGCACGTCCTTATTCATATTAGCAAACTCAGCTGCTCCTGGAACATACATAGGAAGTACCCACTGCTTCTCATGCTGTGGATTCTCATAGTTCCACTCGATTACACCCTTCTCGGACATATCAGCAAGCTGCTTTAAAAGCTCCTCTTCGCTGTACTCAGGACATAATTTCTTCATATCTGCAAGTGTACGAGGCTTTCTCTTCTTCATCTTGATGGCAATCTCGCACTGCTCATCAGTAACAAGTGGAGCGATGCCCCAGTACTCTGGTGACTCTTTTGTGAGCTTCTCTTTCCCAAGAAGAATCTCAGCACGGTCTGTAACGACTTTTCCAAGTCTTAAAACCGCCTCACGGGCTGGTTCATCATTTTTAACTGTTTCTGGTACGAATCCGCCTAATGGATCTGACATATCTAATGCTCTCCTTTTCTTATACCTTTATCTCTTATTTTGTGATTTATTTGTAAACTAACGTTATACCTTATTTATCTCTTGTTATATCTCTTAATTTATACCTTTAATTATTTACTGGTTTAAGCTTCTTTGTAAGCCTTGACTTCTTCACGAATCCAATTTGCCCACTCATCAAAGCCCTCTCCTGTCTTTGCAGACACAAAGATAACCTTTGCATTTGGATTTAACTTCTTTATTCTCTCCTCAACGGCAGTCTTTGAAAAATCATCAAATACACATAATGTGTCACATTTATTGATAAGAACCACATCACATATAGAAAACATAAGTGGGTACTTAAGTGGCTTATCGTCTCCCTCTGGTACAGAGAGAATCATGGCATTCTTTGTACTTCCAGTGTCAAACTCTGCTGGGCACACAAGATTACCTACATTTTCCAATACTACAAAATCCAAATCACTTGTACCGAACTCCCTGATTCCCTGTCTGGTCATATCGGCATCAAGATGGCACATACCACCTGTATGAATCTGGATTGCACGAGCACCTGTCTCAATAATAGCCTGAGCGTCTACGTCTGAATCAATATCTGCCTCCATGATTCCGATTGACATCTCATCCTTGAGCATTGAGATAGTACGCTTCAAAGTAGTAGTCTTTCCAGCTCCTGGTGAAGACATGAGATTGAGGAGGAAGGTTCCTTCTTCCTTAAGCTCAGCACGAAGCTTTGCTGCATCTGCATCATTATCTTCAAAGACACTACGTTTAACTTCAATTACCTTAAAGTCTTTCATTATTACACCGCCTTATAAATACTGGTTGCTTGCTACAAAACATTGTGTCAAATCACCCGAAAGCCTTTGTTTACAAGCCTTTTATCTTTTGTGGTCAGACCAACGTTAATTTTTTAACACAATCTATGACAAGATATTATCATAGTTTTTGCTAAATGTCAAGAAAATCAAGGCATGTACGCATTTTTGTATTTAAGTTTCCCGCTCTGCCCTTCTGGTATGTCCAGAGATACCAGTTCAGTCATAATCTTGTCTTATGGTACATCTTTCCTATATAAGCAGGACTTATTATCCGCAAAATAATATTTTTACTTAAATTACCAAATAAAAAATACAATAGTAAGATATTTTCCTGGTATATTGTAATTGACTCATCTAGTGGTCACTTACAAATATACATTA
>CAVKUD010000111.1:0-9739 GCA_963659315.1 Senegalimassilia sp.
TGTTGGATCCATAAGGATAAGCCATGGCACATTACAGTCGTATTTTACCCTGTTTTTACGGATTGTCTTTGTGCCGTACATAAATGCCTCAAAGCCAAGGTTTAAAGCTATTGTCTTTAATACATGTGGATCTACCTCGTCAAGGACTCTGTTCATGTATTTATTGAAAGCGCCATCCTTGTTGCGAACCATCTCTCTTGCCTTATCGTAGTCTACGTCCAGCTTTTCCTCAGACATATACTTCTGCATAAAGTCGATAATCTTACAAACTTCCTCTTCTCTGTTTTTATCCACATTCTTTAATACAACATCAATAGCCTTTGATGCTACAGCTCTTGCTGCAGAATGTCCCATGTTACTCATTATTCTTTCCTCCAAATATTATTCAATATCTATAATATCTTTTTCTCTCTTAATTGTATGCACAGTACTCTGAACAACGACTAAATTCATTATTCCATCAAAGCACAGGCATAATCCAACTAATCTTGTAATAACCGCCACTGTTTTAAATGGCACAAACAAAAGCATTACTCCAACCACAGCTACTATAATCGCAATAATCAAAATCACCCACCAATTTGTGATTCCAAATTTTCTTGCGTTTATTGAAGTCTGTATGCGCAGTGTAGCATCCGCAATCATAAATATTCCGATGCATGGTGCTATAAAACCAATAAATGCTGTTGATTTAAGTATCAGCAGAATACCCAGAAGGGCTGATATAATTCCCAGTCCTAAATCAAACTCAAATGCGAGCTGAAAAATATCCTTTGAAAAGTATCCTGCAAGCCTCAAAATTCCATGCGCAATCAAAAATACTCCGATAATCTTGCATATCATATCCAGCCCAATCTGTGGCTTGATAAGCAATATCAGACCAATCGCTATGAAACAGACTGTTGCAATTGCATACAATCGCTTAATTGCTTTTAATCCTTGCATACTTTACCGCTCCTTTCCATTTCAGTATCTTACAACTTGTTACATTAAAAAGATACAGTTAAAAAAAGAGCTGTGTCCTAATTTTTAGACACAACTCGAAATCTGTCTGATTTTATTTGCCATCGAACATCTCAAGCAAATCCTTTATCGTCGCCTCATATGATTTTGATACCTTTACCAGAAAGTCCTCCTTGTATGGCGGCATGCCCTTTTCTATCCATTTCATTGTAGTGCCACATATGGCATTGGTATAGAAATGGGATATGTAGTTGATATTTTCCTCACTTATCTGGTATCCGTTTGCAGCCTTTTCAACTGCCCTCTTTACAAAGCTCATTGTAACAGCATCAAAATAGTTTAGTAAAATGTCTCCATCCTTTGACTCATATATATTGAAAATAGCCTTTTTATTATTGAGTACAATGGCTGCACTCTTCTTGTATTCCTCGAGGAATGTATCGTCCTCTCCGACTTCCTTAAGCACCAGCTTCTTTTCCATTTCAAAGATTGAATACAACACATCATGCACATTATCAAAATAATAATAAAAAGTGTTTCGGTTTATTTCACTCCGCTCACAAATATCCTTTACTGTAATCTTGTCCAGGGTCTTTTCTTCCAGAATTTCCAAGAACGCATACATTATTGCTTTCTTCGTAAACTTCGACATTACTTACCATCCTTTATGCCACCAAATAATAATGCAATGTTTGCTCTACCCATTATAATTAAGGGGGATAGTCTCGTCAAGCACAATAAACTCTAGCATCAGCCCTTTCCTTCAAGCAGATGCATAATCACCATTTTAGGGCTGTATATTATCATTCTAGGGCCGGCATACTTCATGACCTTACGTATTTTCTCCCTCATTTCTGGCTTGTAGCAGTGGGTCTTGCAACTTGAGCAGAAGGTTTTCGTCTCCATATGTGGACAATGCTCCACACGGGCTCTGGCATATTCTGCAAGCTCACGGCACTCAGGGCAGAGTTCCCTGCCCTTTGTCTTGTGGTTGCCGTGGCAGTATATGCCTATCATGAACTCTACTGTCCGCTGTTCTTTTTGGCGCTTTTTTGCTATATCGCTTATATTTTGTGCCTTATCCAATTTGTCTTTATCCATCAATCGCTCCGTTTCTGTTGCTTATTTTCTGTAATCTATCCATTCACATACTATATTTATCATCTTTGCATATTTAAAACTAATCTATATAACATATAACGTTACCCGCTTACGACTGGCTCTCAACCGAGTATATTTCATCCGCTATGCACATAGTTGACTTCCTGTGGCTCACAAGCACCACCATCTTATCCTGACAGTATTCCTTAAGTGACTTTAATATAACCGCCTCGTTAAGACTGTCCAGATTGCTGGTCGGCTCATCAAGAAGCACCAGCGGTGCATTGTGTAAAAATGCCCTCGCCACGCCAAGTCTCTGCCTCTCTCCCCCTGACAGGGTCTCTCCCAGCTCTCCTACATTTGTCTGGTAGCCATCTGGCAGGGACATGATAAAGTCATGTATCGATGCCTTTTTGCAGGCATCAACCATCTGCTCATATGTGGCATCAGGGTTCGCAAGCATGAGGTTTTTCTCTATGCTGTCATGGAAAAGCACAGTGTCCTGGGTCACAAAGCTCTCCATATCTCTCAGGGCTTTGGTCTTTACATTCTTTATATTTTGGTCTGATATAAGCACCTGCCCCCTGTCCACATCCCAGAATCTCATAATAAGCTTAAGCAGGGTGGATTTTCCTGTACCACTTCTGCCTGAAATGCCGATTATTCCTGTCTCAGGCAGCTCTAAGTTAAAGTCCTTTAAAATAGTTTCTTCCTTATATGAGAAGTCAATATTTTTACAGCTTATACCGCTGTAGTCACATTCCACACCCTCAGTTACTTCTGTTACAACAGGCTCCTCGTCGAGTATATCAAGAACTCTGTTTCCTGCTGCCAGAGTATTCTGTATGCCTGTTCCCAGATTCGCCAGGGCTATAACTGGTCCAAAGCTGCTCATTAAGGCAATGACTGAGATGACTGCTGCCCTTGCATCTATTGCGCCTTTGTCAAGAAGCACTGCTGCCGCAAAAACCATAATCACATCAAATACAAGTATTATTCCGCTTGTGACTGCTGCACTGGTTCCTCCAGCCCCCTTGAGCTTTTTCTCCTTCTCGCCAAGGGCATCTGAGTGCTCGTATATCTGGGACAGTCTCTTTTCTCCTGTGCCATACTGTATGCTTTCCTTTATGCCTCGTAAGCTGTCAAGGACAAAGGCATCCAGCACTCCAAATTCTTTTCTGAAGCCCTCTCCAAAGCTCCTGCTGTACTTTGCTGCTGCCAGTGGCACCAGAATACCCACCACACAGTAGGCTGCCAGGGCTATCAATCCAAGAATAGGGCTGAAGCTTCCTATTATAATTGACATAATTGCTGACACTATAAAGGCTATGCAGATTGGGCTGATTGTGTGGGCATAAAACACCTCCAACAGCTCTATGTCCGCAGTGAGGACAGCGATTAAGTCTCCCTTGTCCCTACCCTCAAGCTTGGCTGGTGCCAGCCTTCTGAGTGCGCCAAAGACCTTGTCTCTCACAATGGCAAGAAGCTTAAATGCCAGATAGTGATTTCTGTTCTGCTCTAACAGATGAAATACACCACGCAGCACTGCAATCACTGGAAGTATTATGCAGATTGCTTTGACAGAGCCACCCATTATGGCATAGCCGCCCAGCACAGGTATAAATATTGCACACAAATGTCCCAGCACTCCCATGGTTACTGCAAGAACCATTGTCCCTGCAAGGGGTTTTACCAATTCAAGGAGCCGCTTCATTACTTCAAAACCGCTTCTGTTCATTATGCTTCCTCCTTTAACATATTCTCAAGAGCCTGCTGCTCCTTCCATAGTCTCATATACTCTCCATTTGTCTCAAGCAGCTTTTCATGGCTTCCCGATTCACTGATATTTCCATTCTTTATCACATAGATATTGTCGGTATTTACCACATTCGCCAGCCTGTGGGATATGAGGATTACTGTCTTGTTTCCATATGCCTTATCCCTGGTCATTGACAGGACAAGGCTCATTATGTCGTTTTCACTTTCCACATCTATATTTGAGGTTGCCTCGTCAAAAATATAGATTGGTGAGTCGTGTAACAAGGCTCTCGCCAGGGTAAGCCTCTGTCTCTGTCCTCCTGACAGATTGGCTCCTGCCTCCAAAAGCTCTATATCCAATCCTCCATTTGCTTTGACAAAATCGTAGAGATTTACGTCCCTGAGTGCTTTCCAAAGCTCATCCTCTGTGGCGTCGAGCCTTCCCATCATAAGATTTTCTCTGAGGCTGCCCTTGAAAATATAGCTGTTATGGCTTATCAGGGTGATTCTCTTCATAAGCTCGCTCTCAGCTATATCGCTCAGCTCTGCTTTTCCTATCTGAATACTTCCCTTGTAATTTTTGTTTCTGCTTGTCAGAATACCTGCTATTGTGGATTTTCCACAGCCTGACTCTCCGACTATAGCGGTAAATGAACCTTCCTTAAACTCCATATTCACACCGCCAAGTATCTCCTTGTCTGCTGTGTAGCCAAAATGCACATCCCTTATGATGATGTCGTTTGTATCTGGCACAGCCCCTTTTGCCTCATCCTCTGGCAAATCAAGGATTGCAAATATCTTGTCACTGGCTGTCATTCCGTTCATTGCCACATGAAAAAATGAGCCAAGCTGTCTCATAGGAATGAAGAAGTCAGCGGACAAAAGTATAATCATAAAGCTTCCCACAAAATCTATATCTCCTGACACATATCCCAGAATCGCAAGCAGGATTCCAAGGGCTGCACCTCCATACGCCACCACGTCCATTACGATTATGGAGTTGAGCTGCATGGTTAAAACCTTCATGGTTATCTTTCTGAAATGCTCTGCATCCTCGTTCATCTCCTTGTGTCTGGCTTCATCTGCCTGATAAATCTTTAAGGTTGTGAGTCCCTGCAGGTTCTCAAGGAAATGGTCACCAAGCTTTGCGTACTGTCCCCAGTAGTTTTTGAGGAGGCGCTTTGCTATTTTCTGCACCAGCATGATGGCTACAGGAATAAGTGGTACGCATACTAATAAGACTACTGCCACACGTACACTTATTGGTCTCACTACGAAAAACAAGGTGATTGGTGCCAAAAATGCGTAGAAAAACTGCGGCATATACTGCCCGAAATATGTCTCAAGCTGCTCCACTCCCTCGCCTGCAAGCTGGACTACCTCTGCGGTTGGCACATGCTCGGTGTATGATGAGCCAAGCTTTAAAAGCTTCTCATAGAGCATGCCTCGGATTGTTCTCTTGACACTTTTTGATGCCTTGTAGGAGGCTGTGTTTGCAAGCTTTACGCAGACTATCCTCACCAGGGCTGACGCTATGATGATAAGAGCGCTTTTGCCGTAGGATATGGATGTGCCTGCTATGAGGCTGCCAAGCATGGTGGCTATGGTATAGACGAGTGCTATGTTGCTGCACATGCCAAGCCATTGGAAAATGACGTTTGCGGCTATGTAGCGTTTGGAGTTTGGGACTAGGGTCAGTAAGCGTTTTTTTATCATGTTTTACCTCTCTCTTTGCTTCAATTTTTTAGTCCGGGATAGGGGATGGGTGGCTGGCGGAGTTGAGACGGGTTCCGGATATAAGATTTTCTAAATGTTCTGATTTATTTGTTTATGCTTGACGCAACCGCTCGAGATTCGCCATCCATGGCTCAGCTCTCGCTCCCGACAACGTCCTGTTGTCGGGTTGCTGGGAAACGTACAGAACATTAAGAAAATCTAACATCCTACACAAGTCTCAAATTCAACCCTTAGCCACCACAACATCCCTCACTTAAATTTTTGGGGGGCGGTGAGGGAAAATATGATGAATCATATTTTCTGCTCACCTTTTTATGCCTTAGTATTCAGTAAAGCTGCCAGTGACAGTTTTTCTGTATTGGTGCTGTTATTTTGGTTTTGTTCTAGTAATATACTTTTTATCTGCTGTTTTCGTTTTTACTTGCACTTGGTTTATGTTTCTACTTTTGTTATCTGCAATCTCTTGTCTCTTATTGCTTCATATGCTTATTGTACCTGGTTAAATATCCAACTTAAGGTATGTATATACTGTCTTGCCATGTTCTGTACCTCAAACAATTATTAGGTTTAACTAACATGTGGATAAAAAAAATACGACTTAAAAAATCGCATTTGTCATCTCAACTAACAAATGCGATTCTATCATAGATTTTCCCAAAAATAAAGCCTTATTTGACTTCTTCCTATTCTTTCCTGTACTTAAGCGGTGGCACTCCATATGTTTCCTTAAAACTCCTGATGAAATAACTCACATTCTGGTAGCCGCTCTGCATTGCGACCTCTGTTATGGGCAGGGCGGTGTCCTGCAGCAGCTGTCTGGCGTGTTCTAAGCGCAGGTGGTTTACATACTGGGACAGGGTGATATGGAAGTGCTCCTTGAAGTATCTGGATATATACTTTTCTGACAGATGAAACTGGGTACCAAATTCTTTTAGGGATATTTTCTCTGTGTAATTCTGCTGTATATAGGATACCATCTCTTTTTCTACGGTATTTCTGCCACTTGTGGCATTGTCTTTTATAAAGCCCTCCTGCCACATTTTGAGGATAAATTGCAGCAGGGTCATTTTAGTTTTTAGCTGGGCTGCTATTTTCTGCTCTGTTTCACTGTTTTTTAATTGGTAGATGTCTATTAATTCCTCACATATATCCCTTGCTGTTTTGCCTATCTGCGGATGTATCATATGGCGTCCGCTGTTTAAGGGCTCAAGCACCTCCCTATCCAGCATATCTTCTGCATTGAATGTGACATATTTCATTGGAAACAAAAAGGTATAGTAATCCACCTTTCCTGTCTGTGACCCCATAAAATGCAGATTTCCCGGCGACACGACAAAGGCATCCCCGGGTTTTCCGACATAGCTCTCCCCTGCTATATTTACATTGAGAGAGCCTCTTTTTACATATATTATTTCCAGTTCATCATGCCAATGCACCGGTATCTGAAATGCACGGTTCACATCCCTGATATGATAGGTGCTGAATGGGTCATCCTTTGTACCATGCGGCTTATTTTCCTTTAGTTCATAGTACATATCCTTCTCCTATGATTCCACAAGTCTCTTGTTTTTCCACTTTCCGCTCTTCCATCTGAGCACCATTCCCACAGCTCTGGCACACTCATCTGCTGCCATGGCGATATAGGCTCCCACTGCCAGAAGTCCAAGATGTATGCCGAGGAAGTAGGTACCGCCTACCGCAAATAGATACATGAATATGGCTCCCATCACCACTGGAAAAAGGGCATCTCCACTGGTTTTAAGTGCCTGTCCGTAGACCAGATTGGTCACTCGTCCAAACTCAAGGAAGATGTCTACTACAAGAAGCTTTACTACAAGATTTATCATCTGCGCATCATCCGTAAAGATATGGACTATAAAATGTCCTGTAGCTGCAAAGGTCACTGAAAAGCAGGTGGCTGTGATAATTCCATATATGGCTGCCTTTCTGGTTCCCTTATCACACTCCTCGTATTCCTCTGCGCCAATCCGCCAGCCTGTCATGATGGCATTTGCCTGTGCCAGGGCTGCTCCTATACAGTATGAGAAGTTTGCTATCTGCATGGTGTATGAGCGGGCTGTGACATTCATTCCATTTGCATCCATCTGGTTCATGTAGCGCACTATAAATGTCATGGCTATGTTGTAAAGGGCTGTCTCACAGGCTGATGGAAAGCCAATTTTTATAATCTGTCCCAGTATCTTTCCTGCTGGCATACGCTCTGGACTCTGCTTTGCCTTTATAAGTACAGCTCCCATGGCAGCCACGATAATTAAGTTTACAACTCTTGATATAACTGTAGCTACTGCAACTCCCATTACTCCCCAGTCCAGCACGAAGAGGAATATTGAGTTTAAGACTATATTAAGTACATTTCCGATAATTGTTCCTATAAGTGAGTGCTTTGTATAGCCAAACACTCTCAGATAGCTGGCAAATATAGGTATAAGCGCATTTAAAAAGCAGGCGCCTCCTACAATCTTAAGATAGGTCTCCGCTGGCTCCATAAGTGCTGGTGCTATGCTCACGATTCTTAGTATGCTTCCAGAAAATACTGCCAGGAAAACAGACATCAGGACACCTATTACCGCATTAAATGCCAGTCCCAGCTGTCTTGCCTGATAGGCAATGCCCGGTCTGCCAGCTCCTATATTCTGCGTCATTACTGCCACCATGCCCGAAGATATAACTCCAAACATAATGATAAAAACGCCTATGTATGTGTTTGCAGTGCCTACTGCTCCAACTGCCTGGTCGCTCACTGACGATAGCATCAGGGTATCTACCATACCAGACAGCATATAAAATAAGGTCTCAAAGCATATTGGGACAAATAGTTGTGTTAGTGATTTTCGTTCTTCTGCCATATTTATTCTCCTTGATAATATTAATTATAGTACTTAACACCAACTATTTCTTGTAATATATCCTGCAAAAATTGCACTTTTTCTATATTGCATTTTCTTTTGCTATAAGACATTCCCTGATAGCGTCTATTAGCTTGGACTCACTCAGGGGTTTTGTAAGGTGCAGATTCATGCCTGAAATACGGCTGTTTATCATATCCTCTGCAAAGGCATTTGCACTCATGGCAATAATCGGTATTGACCCAGCATCTGCCCTGTCAAGCGAGCGTATCTTTCTGGTGGCATCCCAGCCGTTCAGGTTAGGCATCATAATATCCATAAGAATTACATCATAATAACCTGGCTCTGAATTTTCAAACTTTTCCACCGCCTGGACTCCATCCACTGCCTGCTCTACTATAATGCCATTGTCCTGAAGCATGAAGTCTACTATCTCCATATTCAGCTCATTGTCCTCCACAACCAGTGCCTTAAGCTTGTCCACAGATACAGCCTCCATGTCCGCCTTAACATCAGCCTTTTCCTCAAAGCCTGAGGCTATCTTAAATGTCAGCTTTACAAGCACTGTTGTACCACTGCCCTGCCTGCTTTGCAGCTCGATTGTACCACCAAGCTTATCTGCAAGCTTTTTGGCTATGGCAAGCCCAAGTCCAGTACCCTCATATCTGGTGCGGCTTGTGTCATTTTCCTGGGAAAACATATCAAAAGCGTGGCTGACAAAGCTCTCGCTCATGCCGATTCCTGTGTCTGTGCAGCCAAACTCGTATGTCACCTGTTCATCATCCGCAGAAAGCTCCCTGCACCACACCCTCACACTGCCACCGGCATTTGTAAATTTTACCGCATTGTCAGCTACAGCCAGAAGTATCCTCTCTACATAAAGGGGATTGCCAATCAGATACATGTGCTTCATATCTGACCTCTCCCAATCCACTATATACTCTATATTTTTTTCCGCTGCTATAATCTGTTTGCTGTTATTAGCCCTGTTAAGCATCTCTGCCAGGTCAAACTCTATATCCTGCTGCACATCCTGAATGGTATCAAGCTTATTGATTGCCAGCACATCATCCACAAGAGATACAAGGAATCTCGACATGTCCTTGATTTTATCCCTGCACCGGCTCTGTATCTCCATATCCTGCGGATAATGGTCTGACAGGTCTATCATTCCCAGGATTCCATTTATCGGAGTGCGGATGTCATGACTCATATTTGACAAAAATCTGGTTTTTAAAGCTGCATCCCTCTTAGCCTCAGCCACCTGATTCATAAGGTTTTCCTCTGTCTTTTTGGTATCACTTATGCTCCGC
>CAVKUD010000112.1:0-9735 GCA_963659315.1 Senegalimassilia sp.
CGCTGTTTATCGCATGCCTGCTCTATGAATTTTTGTATCTGCTCTAATGTCTTATCCATCTGCTTCTCCTTGTGTTATATATCCTTATTTACTATTTTACCATATTTACTATATAAACGCCCCTGTAAATGTAATATTTTTATCGTTCCTATCTAATAAGTACTTATTTAGCTATTGTGGTAATATCAAAGATGGATTTTGCAATAATTTTACAATAATCGCATCATATTTCGATACTCCATAATCTTCAACAATACTTGTTATTCTGGCACCTGCATCTTTTGATGAAGCGCCACATAAAAATACCCTCTCATTGGCTGTTCCATAATCTAATATTATAAATCGGTCATGAAATATTCCACAGGTTTTTTTCAATGATATATTTACCTTTGGATATTCCTTACAAAAATTTATAAATTCTATATTATGAAGCTTATTATTGCCAACATTATCACTAAATAAGACAATATGTACTCCTACAGGAGAATTTTTAAGATGAACTAAAGTCCTCAACCCAATGTAATTATCGACAACATATATTGATGTTTTTGCCTGTTTATAAATAGTCTCATAGGCTTCATCTGCACTGCTGAATTTTGCATTTAGCATTAACCACTTGTCATCATCAGAAACAAAGCTGTTCATCATATCTGCCAGCTCTGACTTAGTCACTACATTTTTCAAATCTTCCGCAACATCATAAATTTGCTTCTCAAGAGAGATTATATCTGAATTGACTTTGTTTAATTCTATTCTGTTATTAGCAGATTCTTTGCTTAGTTGAAGTAATTCTCTTTGACCTATCAGATTTTGATTTTCTAAAATATAGTCCTTCATTTTCTTGAAGGTTCTAACTAAAGCAATACTTTGTTTTACAGCAAGGTCACCTTTTAATACAGTCATTAGCATATATACTCCCTGCTCAGTGAAAGCATAAGGATTACTACGAGATTTACTATTTATATTTGCGGTCACAAATTGTGACCGCAAATATTCAACTTCACCATCAGATAATTGAAACATCATGTCACTTTGGAATCTTTCACTATTTCTTTTTACCTGCTGATTAAAAGCCTTCAATTCATAACCATAAGCGGCTGCAAGGTCAGCATCCAACAATACTTTACATCCACGAAATTCATATAGTTTTTCCTTCATGAATTCTTCGTTAATTTCAACAACAGTAAGTTCTGTTTTCTTTTCTTCCGTCATAAAACCCCTTTTCACATTTTTCGGTTAAATTTTGACCACCAAATAACCTACTTCCCAATATTTCTTATCTGGTCATAATACGCCTTATACCTATAAATTGTCCGCTCACTGACATTATTCCGCTCCGCAAGCTCCATCAAAGTCATCCCGTTTTCATACCCACTGACAAAATCATTATAGATTGCCATCCACTTAGCATTATGCTTCTGTCTTCCACTCATTTTTCTATTTTGATAATATTCTAATTCGTCCCGAAGCTCAGCATTTTCTTTTTCCAATTCATCTATTCTTTTTAATGCTTCATCAAGTGTCTTTATCTCCTTCATTTCGCTATCTCTCCTCTGCGCCATTGTCATTTTGTCTATATTATAAATACTTGCGTTTATCTTGTCAATGTGATTATGTCAATCTATGTTCACCAACTGAACCTGCCACCAGCGGCTTCTCTGGACGCATGGCAACAAAAATAAACCACATTGGATTTCCCAACGTGGTCTATTTTTGCTCCCGTTTTCTGTCAGCCCTACTTCCATATCCCAGTTTTCATGCAATGCTTTATAATTAACTCAAACACATCGTCCATACAGCTATAGCATTTTGCATAAACATCTACATCTCCAAAAACTTCATTGAAGCTTTTAATATCTTCCTCAAAGAACCATCTTTCATAGCCTTTTATGGAATTTGCCTGAATAATACCTGTCCAGGCTTCCCTGATGACATCATTCGTGTCCTCATATTTTTCTAATAAATCGTTATACCTTAATTCGTTAATCTCATCATCTTCATGCAATCTGTATACTAATAAGTCTTTTAACTCCATAAAAGCCTCTCCCTTTCATTTGATAGGCACATATTACAAAATCTCTAACTGTAATAGGTCGCTTTTGAGGAGACATTTATCGGGATAAGCCCCTCACCAGGTTCCTAAGCTCATCTTCCCAATTTTCTTTTGGAGAATAATACACCGTTCCCAATATATCAGGTATTCTGTATCTCACAGACGAGCATACTATGACAGGCAGCTCCCAGCCCTTATCCTTTATCAGCTGGATAAGCAGGCTTCCTGACTCTTCCTCTCCTCCCCCTGCTTCCTTTGGGTACCACATGTCTGTGATTACCAGGTCATAAGGGGTATCGCTGTCCATATGGTTTTCTATCATCTTCACACCTTCATCAAGGTTTCCTGCCCAGTCCACATCCCTGCAGCCTGTTCCAGACAAAACCTTACATATATCGTTGTGCTTTATTACATTATCTTCTATATTTAAAATTTTCATATATTACCTCCTGCTTTATCTCACATACATTCATTGTATGTCTAATTTTACCATAACCCAACTATTTACGCCTCTTTAAAACCTTGCATTTCCCATATCATGCAAAAAAGAGAGAATATAATCCTTAATCCAGACATATTCTCTCCCTTATAACCCTATTTATTTCCCCGAAGCCCCTGTCCCTGGATTTACACTGATAAATCCATAGGCTTCAAGCGTCTTAATATACTGCACCAGCCTGTTATACAGCGGTTCAGCCTTGTCTCCAAATTCATCCCTGACAAGCTCCGATATATCGATAAGATTTCTCTTACCATCTATCAGGGGCCAGATGAAATTCCCCATCTCGTCCAGATGAATCTGTGATATTCTTGGTTTTTTAAACAGCTTCTGCGCTATCCAGTTAAAGAGACCTGTGTTCTCCTGAAACAAAGTCACCTTCTTGTCCTCAGACACCTCATACCTTATCTCAGGCTTATGAACAGGTACATATTCCAGATAGTTTGCACTGACTGTCTCATTCTTCTTTTTATTCTGACCCATAATTAGTTAGATTTTTTCTTGCCTTTCGCAACAAACCAGACCATAGCAACCATAACTACTAAGAGGATAATTCCAAGCACTGTAGATACAGCTGCTGGAACATAGGCAGATAAGTTGATGTACTTATCAATTCCTACAACAGCAAAAATAGCAAGTAAAATACCTACCAGACCCTCTCCTGCAATCATTCCTGAGCAGAAGAGAATACCGCTGCCAGCGTCCTCATTTTTCTCTTTAGTATTTGCCTTTTCTTTCTTCTTATCTACAATCAGACGGATAAGTCCACCAAGCATGATAGTAGTGCTAAGCTCAAGTGGCAGATAAAGTCCGATTGCTACTGGTAATGAAGAAATACCGATTACTTCTACGGCGATTGAGATAAATACTCCGATAAAAACCAGTGCCCATGGGAGGTTTCCACCCATTACACCCTCTACAATCATCTTCATGAGAGTAGCCTGTGGTGCAGCGATTGCCTCTGTACCAAAGCCCCATGCCTTGTCGAGAAGCATGAGTACTCCACCGATTGTAAGTGCAGCTACAACAGTTCCTATAATCTCACCTATCTGCTGCTTCTTTGGTGTGGCACCTAAGATGTAGCCTGTCTTTAAATCCTGTGATGTATCACCAGCCATAGCTGCGATAATACAGATTACAGAGCCGATTGCTATAGCTCCCTGCATACCATGCGCTCCTGTGTCTCCTGTCATCTTAAGAAGAGCTGTGGAGATAAGGAGGGTTGCAATCGCCATTCCAGATACAGGATTGTTACTGCTTCCTACAAGTCCTACCATTCTGGATGAAACTGTAGCAAGGAAAAATCCAAATACTACGATTACAACTGCACCGATAAGTGATACTGGAATCTGTGGCAGTAACCATATAATTAAAATCATAATGATTACACCGATTCCGATAACTTTCATGCTCAAATCCTGCTCTGTACGAAGCTTGCTGCCTGTGTTTGTGCCCTTCATGGATTTGATGGCATCCTTAAAAGTTGTCACAATAAGTGGCAGGGATTTGAAAAGGCTTATGATTCCACCGGCAGCAACAGCTCCTGCTCCGATGTATCTGATGTAGTTACTCCAGATTGCACTGGCTCCGCCTGTAGCATACAGCTCACTGATAGGTACGCTTGCAGGGTAAAGCACTGCGTCTCCTCCAAAGGTTGTGATTGCTGGAATAAGTACGAACCATCCAATGATTCCTCCTGCGAGCATGAATGATGCAATTCTTGCTCCACAGATGTAACCCACACCGATAAGGGCAGGGTATACCTCAGCAGAAAGCTCTGTCTTTAAGGCTTTGATAGGAGCTGTGACAACTCCTGACACCACGCCGAGACCATCTACTATAAATTTGAATGCCGCAGCGATTCCCATTCCTGCAAATACAGACTTGGCAGATGAACCGCCCTCCTCACCAGCGAGAAGTACTTCTGCACAAGCAGTTCCCTCTGGATATGGAAGCACTCCATGCTCTTTTACAATAAGTGCATTTCTGAGTGGTACCATGAAAAATACTCCCAGCAGACCTCCGCAGAGTGCGATTATGGAAATCTCTATAAGGCTTGGTGTATCCATAGCACCTTCCTTTGCCCACAAAAATAAGGCTGGAAGCGTAAAGATTGCACCTGCCGCAAGTGACTCTCCTGCTGAACCAATGGTCTGAACCATGTTGCTCTCAAGGATTGAGTCCTTTTTCATGATAACTCTAATCACAGCCATTGATATAACGGCTGCTGGGATAGAAGCTGATACTGTCATACCAACTCTAAGACCTAAATATGCATTGGCAGCGCCAAAAATTACCGCAAGAAGAATACCCATCACTATTGATGACACAGTAAACTCAGGGGTAACTTTGTCTGCCGGAACATATGGCTTGAAATCTTCCTGTTTCATAATATAATTCCTCCAAATTTTGTTAGTAACAGGATAAAAGAATATCATAAAAACAGGAAATTTGCCACACTAAATTTAATTTTCCCAAATTTTGCTTTGGAAATTCTTAACTAAATAAACTTTGGTCTGATTGCCTCGTTTGATAATACCTTGTATATAAAGTTATATGCCTCTTTTCTTCTGGCATCTGTGATATACTCTACATCATGCTCAGTAACAGCCTCAGAGTATTCAAGCTCATTCTTGAATTTTCTAACGCCCTCTTCCTTAAGATTAGGGTTTAAATGCTTTGCCCCTCCTATTGGTCGCTTGTAGGTTTCTGATTTTGCAAGAATATCTACGCAGTCATTAAATTTAGCCCACATAGGTCCCTTTGCATGAGATGGAATCCACTGAAAGTCAATATGACGCTCTCCGTCATTTAATTTTTCCAGAAATGTTCCCACAAAGTTTGTTATGTTTGTATTAAGCTCTGGTCTTCTTAAATTTTCTGTTACAGCCTTGAAAGCATTGCCAACAGAGCTCACGGTCTTGCAATCATAGAAAATTTGTAAGGTCTTGAGCTTCTTTTCATTATAACAGATATCTACTGCTCTTCTGGCAGCCTCAAGCTCTGATGATGCATTCCAGCTTGTGCGCAGGCAGGCATTGTTAAATTCCTTCTCCTGAAAGGCGATTGGTGCTACAAGTGTCTCACTTGAAGGCTCATGCTTTTCTAACTGCTTGTCCTTAGTGATGGTAAAACCATTTCTATATGATGTATAGCTTGTCTCCTTGTCTGTTGCCTTATTGTCTACCAGCTTTGCAGACTCAACATATATCGAACCATCCCTGTAGAAGATTATCATTCCATATGAAGAGTAATAATAGTCCTCTCTTTTATTGATTTTTCGGTTTGGTTCCTTACCATCAAAATCATTATTATCAAAGTTACAGCTTCCATCTACAAACACAACTGCATCTGTTGTAAACTCAAATGGCTTATCCTCTTCAAGAGCCTCACCTGCCGACTCTGCCTCTTCGTCCTCATCCAGATATTTCTGGGCTTCTGCCTCTGTCTTAAATCCCTTGTACTTTGGATTTGACACACCTGTTATGCGTTCTCTGATTTGAAGCTCTACCTCGCTCCACTCTCCTGCTATTATTTCCTTTGTGTTTCCTGCTTTTACTGCATAATACTTCATATTTTTTCTCCTTTATAATAATATTTTGTTTTATTTTACATATGTACATTCTCTGCCAAACATTTCCAGGACGTGCCTGCGCACAAACTCGTACTCACACTCACTTCCAGTAAGCTCTATCTCTGCCACTTCATTTAAGTCTACACCAGCCCTTAAGCAGCTTTCCACAATGAAGCTGTCGTTTCTGTGTAAAACAGGCTCGCAGACCTTTTCAAACCGCTCTATCGGGTACTCATCTGTTATCTCCAAATACAAGTTTTTGTACATGATATGGGCGACAGGGCTGGTTCTCAGCTCCTCTCTCACAGCCCTCTGGCTTTTCCTCAAATGAAAGAAGGCCTTCCTGTCCTGCTCACTGTCCTCTGTTATCCCAATCGTCCGCAGGTACTTATCCACCATGAAGGTCTCCAGATCTGCCGACAGGGCATAGCCCAGTGACATGCTGCCTGGTCCGTATATATTTGCCTCCGGATAGTTGAAGCAATAGCTGCCTATGTTCTCTGGCTCTCCTCCCTCATTGAGGCATACAAATGATACCTTAAACTCATACATATCAAAATCATAAACTAATTTAATCATACACCTTTTCCCTTTCCTTGCCTATACTCAAATCGCATATCTCTTCCAGCTGGCTCTTGGTCAGAGACTTCTGAGGGCTGTTTAGCAGGGCTTCAACTATCAGATTCACTTCTTTTGTATTTTCCCTGACTATCCGTCTTGCCCTCTCCAGCTCATCCGCCAGAATCTGGTTTATGAGCTTCCTCACGTTCCCATCCTTCTCGCATTCCTCACTGTCAAATACAGCAAGTCCCATCTCATCCTGATACATGCCGCATTCGCAGACCATGGCCTTTGCCAGCTGGGTAGCATTCTTTAAGTCGCCAGAAGCACTAGGTGTGATACCATAGCCGAATTCCATCTCTGCCGCACGTCCGCCCATGCTGGTACAGATACGGTTTAAGAGGCTCTGCTTGGTCGGATGCTCCTTAAGCCTCTCTGCCTTGACATAGCCGCCAAAGCCTGAGCGGGCTACTGCACTGATAAATTCAGGCACATGACCATTTACCAGCTCCACTATAGCGTGTCCCGCCTCATGGTATGCCGTGTGCTCCACATCCTCCAGAGAGTCATGCTCTTTTGTCTCCCCGTGATTGCTCATTTCAAAGATACAGTCAAAGAGGTCGTCACCCAGCTTAATATTTTTCCTTATGGCTTCCCTGACTGCCGACTCTATGAAGTTTTCCAGATTTGACAGACTCATGTTTACAGAACGGGAAACTATGCTCTCCACCTCCTGAGCTGACACCTCAAAATAGTCCTTATATTTAGTAAGCATGTGGTCAACAAACCACTTACGTCCCTTTTCATCTGGCAGGTCAATCAGGAAGGTTCTGTCAAAACGTCTTGCCAGAGCACGGTCTATTCCGATAAGGTTTGTAGCAGCCATGACAAAGACTGTTGTCTCACCATTATCCTTAAAGCCATCCATCTCAGTCAACAGGGCATTGAGCACGGCATTGGAGCCTGTCAGCAGGCGGGATACTCCTATGGCATCTATCTCATCTATAAAGAGCACTGTAGGAGAATACTTTCTAGCCATCCTGAATACCTCATGTACCATTTCAGCCCCCTTGCTTCTCATCTCGTCTCCACTTACAGATATGAAGTTAAGCCTTGACTCTGTGGCTACAACCTTTGCCAGAGATGTCTTTCCTGTGCCTGCTGGTCCATACATCAAGGCTCCTCTTGGTGCCCTGACATTGGTATTTGCATAGTTCTTTGGATTTGAGAGATAGCTGATAAAATACTCTAATTCCTTTCTGACCTCATCTGACACATATATGTCATCCCAGGTCTTATCTGGTCTGATTTCATCCGCTACTATGGTCTCCCTGTCCTCAGCCTCCACAGCCACCTCCAGGCTAAAGCTGTGGAATTTTATCTGGGCTTTTGTCCCATCTGGGCTGAAGCTCTTGTCTGTCTTATATTTTAAAGCCAGATGTCTCCTGCAGAGGTAGTCTGCCCCTGCTTCATCGAGGAAGATATCCTTTATTTCATCATCCATCTGGCTCAAATCTGCTGTCCATGACACAGACTTTAACTCACTTATCTTAAGCTTCTTATCCTGCATTATCTCATAGAGCTCGTTGTCTATGAGCTTTCCTGCAAGCTTTGAGGCATTTCTGGCATCTCTGCCAGCCCCCAGAGAGTAGAGCACTATATCTGTCACGATATCTATGCCCTCTGATATGTCGATTCCACAGTTTTCCCTGGTGTCCTTTACCTGCCTTTTGACATCATTATTTATAATCTGTCGGATAACATCTGCGCTCATTCTGTCAAACATGATGATGGTGTGGGATGACAGACGGGAAACAATTTCCTTTGGGAAATACGGCTCCTTGGTCGTAGGATTTATGTCCTTTTCCAGAGCGTCAATCACCAGCTTTTCTGGAAGCTTTGACAGATTTGTATACCTGCTGTCCTCATACAGCTGTCTGCCTGCATTGGTTGTCATGATTATGACACAGTCCTTAAATGAGACATCCCTGTCATAATATCTGTCAAAGCAGGTGCCCTCCTCCAGGATTTGCAGGAACATGCGGATAACCTCCGGGCTTGATTTCTCTATCTCGTCAAAAATCAGAATAGAATGTGGGTGCAGATTGACATAGCCTGTCAATACTCCCTGCTTTGATGCCCTGTAAAAGCTTGAAATACCTGTAAGCTCGTCCAGGGCGGCAGCTGAGGCATAGCCTGACATGTCAAATCTGCGGCAGCTGATACCCACTGCATCTGCAAAGGTCTTGGCGGTTAAGGTCTTTCCCACGCCAGATGGTCCTGCAAAGAGATAGGCACTTCTGACAGCTCCCTTTTCATTATGAAAATATGACTTTTCAAGCTTTTCTATAGCACCATCCTGTCCCACAACCACTTCCTTGAGCCTCTTATCTATGGCTTTTATCACATCATTTATGTGCTTAAGGGAATTGTGCTCTACAGGCAAATCAATATCCAGGTATAAATCAGGGTTATTGTAACTGCCATCTACTATTCTCAAATTCCCTCTGTAGATAATATTAGATACCAGTTCATTGTACAAATCCACCAGAGTATGCTGACCACTCATCAGGAATTCACGGATAGCCTCTGTGGCAGCTGAGCCATTTAAAATGCTGTTGTTTGTGACAAACTCGATATTTCTATGGTATGGCTCATTTATATCCAGAGTTCCCATGCCGTTTTCCATAAAATGGTCACGGAGATATATGTACTCGTCTGAGCGCTCAAGCTCATAGTGCATACGCTCACGCCACTCAGTCATGCCGATTTTGCTCATAGCCGGCTTATTTTTATTTGCCTTCTCATGGGTACTGAGTACCTCATCAAAGATTTTATCAGGCTGTAACACCAGATACAGAATCAGGCAATAGAGGGAGGTAGGGAAATACCGGCCCGTATATTTGCCTCCTGAAATCCATGGTGCCCCCTTTCCAGCCAGAAATAAAATCATATCAAGCCATGGGCTTCCCATTCTAAGCTCCTCTCCCAGCCACAGCTTCTGGTGCAGCTCCTCGCACACACCAGTCTCTCTCCCCTCCTGTACCT
>CAVKUD010000113.1:0-9734 GCA_963659315.1 Senegalimassilia sp.
AGTTTCTGCTGGGCTTAATCAACGACATACTTGATATGAGCAAGATTGAGAATGGCAAGCTGGGGCTTCTTATTGTAAAGAGCCTTATTGAAGCCATGGATGGCACAATAGATGTGAAGAGTACCCTTGGCAGGGGGACGGAGTTTAAGATTGACTTGTATGTTGAGCCGGCTCCTGTTCCAGCCAGGGAGGATGAGACAATCGGTGATGGGGATGCACTTAGGGATGTCAGAATACTTCTGGTTGAGGACAATGATTTAAACATTTTTGTGGCAAAGACCATTCTTGAGGAGTACAATTGTATTGTTGACGTGGCAAAAAACGGACAGGAGGCAGTTACAGCCTTTGACCAGTCTGAGACAGGCTTTTACAAGGCTATACTCATGGACGTACATATGCCTATAATGAATGGAATAGAGGCAACTCAGAGAATAAGAGGGCTGGGCAGGACAGATGCGGCCACAGTACCTATTATTGCTATGACAGCAGATGCCTTTGATGATGAGAAAAAGAAAACGCTGGATGCAGGGATGAATTCTCATCTGGCAAAGCCGATTGACCCTGTGGGTCTTTACAAAATGCTGGTAAAATATACTAAGAGATAACTAATAACCAAAAGGGGTGTTGTTTGTGGAGAAGAGATTAGAGTGCAGCTTCACAGCTGATGATATAAGCGAGTGCATGGAGTCCTGTGAGATAGGCTTCTGGAAAATAGAAATGGAGATAGGTGTAGCCGAGAAAATGTATGTGGATAAGCATACACAGGCTATATTTGGCATACCAGACGGAGCTTCGCCTGAGGAGTGCTATCGTTTTTACAATGCCCATATACATCCAGACGACTATCAACTGATTAAGGAGTACAGCACAGATGTGCTGAGAGGCACTGCGATTATTGAGTACAGATATAACCATCCTGACAGGGGCGAAATCCGTGTCAGGTGCAGTGGTAAAAAGGTCAGATCAAATGGAAACCAGATTACCACCATGGGCTACAATCAGGAGCTGACCCATATTTCAAACCTGACCTCTGATGAGCAGAACAAGGAAAAGCTTGCGCTTAGAAACCGGGATTTGGAGCAGAAGAGAATCTGGGCAGATGATTACTACAAGAGCCTGCTGGATATGGTGAATTGTGGTGTTATATCATACACCCTGCCAGAGCACAGGCTGCTTCATATGAATGCGGAGGCTCTCCGTATTCTTGGAGTCAGGACAGTAGAAGAGGTGCTGCCTGTAGTTGAAAATATGCTGGTAAGAGTTAATTATACTGATGAAGGCGTGATAAACAAGCTTAGGGCGCTGCATACAGATGATGTGGCAGTTGATTTTGAGTGTACAGTCACGAGCTATGTGGGCGAGCAGAAAAATATAATTGCCCGTTCAGAAGCCTTTATATCACCACAGGGTGAGAGATGTGTTGTGACAACCTTTATAGATGTGTCAGAGAACCAGGTACTCAGAAATGAGAAAACCGTACTGGAAAAGTCTCTGGCAGATTCAATCAGGAAAAATGAGGTCATTGGAGCCATAAGCTGTCTCTATTGGCAGGTGTTCAGCGTGGATTTAAAGGCAGATACCTACAAGGAGGTATTTGCAGACGGACACTTTGTCATGGATGATTCCAGATATGTGGAGACTGCCCAGAGTGCATTTTTAAATGTCATATACAATTTTGCTTCAGAGGATTACAGGGCAGAGCTGGAGGAATTCTGTGACCACAGCACACTGGCAGAGAGGCTGACAGATACCAATACGATTTCACTGGATTATCTATCCAAGATGGGACAGTGGCTGTCTGCCCGCTATATTGTGCAGAGCAGGGACGAGACTGGCAGAGTTGACAAGGTACTCTTCCTCATGCAGCAGATAGATGCCCAGAAGCGCAAGGAGCTGGAATACCAGCAGCAGCTTAAGCAGACCGCAGAGGATGCAAGACTGGCAAACGAGGCAAAGACCAACTTCCTGAGGAGGATGAGCCATGATATAAGGACTCCTTTGAATGGTATTATAGGTCTTTTGAATATTGACAAGGCGCATTTTGACGACACGAAGCTTGTGAGGGAAAACCATGACAAGATGATGCTGTCTGCAAACCACCTCCTGTCCTTAATCAGTGATGTTTTACAGATGAGCAAGCTTGAGGGCGGAGATGCGATGCTTACCCATGAGGTTGTGAGTATTATGGATTTGACAAAGGATGTGGTAAATATAATCATAGGACGGGCTGTGGAGGCTGGTATCCAGTGGGAATATGAGAAAAATAAATCCTTTATTCCTTATCCATACATCTACGGCAGCCCTGTCCACCTGAGACAGATTTTCCTGAATATTTATGGAAACTGCATCAAGTACAATAAGCCAGGCGGCAAGATTACCACAATCGTCCAGAGCTATCCTGGCGAAGGAGACATGTGTATATACAAATGGATAATATCAGATACAGGTATTGGCATGAGCCAGGAGTTTTTGAAGCATATTTTTGAGCCATTTGTCCAGGCAAAAAATGATATGAGAACCACATATCAGGGAATCGGACTGGGCATGGCGATTGTAAAGGCACTCCTCGACCAGATGGGTGGAAGTATAGACATATCCAGTGAAGAGGGAGTGGGCACTACATTCGAGATTACTATTCCGTTTGAGATAGCACCTTCACCGGAGGAGCTTGAGGCAGAAAACGAGGGAGAAAACATAGATATCCACGGACTGCGCCTGATGTTAGTTGAGGATAACGAGCTTAATGCTGAGATTGCTGAGATGCTTTTAAGTGATGAGGGAGCAGAGATTGTCACAGTGGTAAACGGAGCGCAGGCTGTAGAATTATTTAATTCCAATGAGCCGGGATTTTTCGATGCAATCCTTATGGATATGATGATGCCTGTAATGGATGGTGTTACTTCCACAAAGGCAATCCGTGCCTTAGACCGCAGTGATGCAAGGGAGATTCCTATTATTGCAATGACTGCAAATGCCTTTAAGGAGGATGAAATGCGGTGTCTTGCGGCAGGAATGAATGCCCACATTGCCAAACCACTGGATATTGCTGTCATCAAAAAGACTTTGAAGGAGCATGTGCGCAGGACTAAGTAATAGTATTGTATCTGCGTCGGTTTTTTGAGATAATATACAAAAATTCAAGGGGGAAAACCATGGTAACAATCAAGGAGATTGCCAAGTATTGTAATGTGTCCATAGCAACGGTTTCCAATATCTTAAACGGGAAGCCAAATGCCAGTGAGGAAACAAAGCAGCGTGTTTTAAAAGCAATCGAAGAATTGAATTACACACCTAACTATGTTGCCAAGAACCTGAAAACCAGAAGGACAAAGACAATCGGTGTTATCGTAGAGGATATTACAATCTTCTGCGCACCAGAGATTATAGATGGTATTACCAAATGCTGCGAGGAGAGGGGCTACCATATCCTGCTCACCAATCTCAGATTATATAAGAAGTTTGGAGACAGCTACTACACAGGAGATAAGTTCTTTTCTGTGATAAATAAGGAAATCAAGGAGCTGATATCCAAGCAGGTTGACGGAATCGTGTATGTGACAGCCCATGAGAGAATACTCAAATGCTTTCCGGACAAGATGACTGTGCCAGCCAGCATGGCATACGGCTATACCAAGTCAGACCGCTACCCGTCTGTAGTAGTGGATGATAAGAGCGGTGCCTATGATATAGTAAACTATGCTATTTCCATGGGACACACCAACATAGGCGTTATAGCCGGCAAGGAGACCAGTATACACACTCATGACCGTCTGCTGGGCTACCAGAAGGCACTGTTTGACCACAAGTTATTTTTCAATCCGGACATTATAGTGGAGGGTGACTGGACGAGAGCATCAGGCTATGACAATACGGACTATCTCTTATCCCAGAATGTCACAGCGATTTTCTGCATGAATGATATTATGGCAGGCGGAGTCTATGACAGGCTGGAGGAAAAGGGCATGGTGCCAGGCGAGGACATCTCTGTGATGGGATTTGATAACAGGGAGCTGTCAAACTTCTATAAGCCGCCTCTTACCACAATCGAGCTGCCTCTGTATGACATCGGATATACAGCCTGTCAGGATGTAATCGAACAGATTGAGCAGGGAGAGCTTGACAGGACTGAGGCAGCAGCTGCGAAACAGGAAAGTGCGGAGGCAAAGTCGGGCAGTGATAAGCCAGAGAATGTCGGAAAAGTAAGTCAAAAGAACGGAGCCTCAGGCGCTAACAATGACGGACAGGCAGGAGTAATCGAGGTATCCAAGAAGGGAACCCTGCTCAAGAGAGAGTCGGTAAAAAATATATTGTAGATACCTAATTTGTGAAATGTATTACAGACAAAGTTAATTGCGGACAATCCAATTTTAATATACACAAGATAAATTAGCAGGCATGAATGTGAACAAAACCCATGTCTGCTAATTGTATATATTGCACAAAGTTAAACGTTACACATTTTGAAATATTGACAGCATTGTACAGGGTGTGATATAAAAAAATAGACGAAATAATTACGGAAAGGTAAGGAAAACCGCCGTAATTATTTTTTAAAGAAGATGTTAAACGTTTAATAAGGAGGCGACAATATGGGGAAGGCGGCAAATTCCAGTGTACCACTTAAGAATATACATATCACTGACAGCTTTTGGAATAAATATGTACACCTTGTAAAGGATGTGATTATTCCGTATCAGTGGGACATTTTGAATGACCGTTTGGAAGGTGTAGAGACAAGTCACTGTATCGAGAATTTTAAAATCGCAGCAGGTGAGAGTCAGGGCGAGTTTCAGGGGGCTGTTTTTCAGGATACAGATGTTGCAAAGTGGCTTGAGGCAGTTGGCTTTGCCTTAAGCTATGAGCGTGATGAGAAGCTTGAGGCGCTGGCAGATGAGACCATTGATTTAATCGGCAGAGCCCAGCAGCCGGACGGATACTTAAATACATATTTCACGATAAAGGAGCCAGACAGACGCTGGAGCAACCTCATGGAGGGGCATGAGCTGTACACAGCGGGACACATGATTGAGGCAGCAGTTGCATATTATGAGGCAACAGGCAAGGATAAGTTCCTTAAGATTGTGTCAAAATTTGCTGACTTAATCTGTCAGACCTTTGGGGAGGGCGAGAACCAGATACACGGCTATCCGGGACATCAGGAGATAGAGCTGGCACTTGTAAAGCTCTATCGTGTCACTGGGGTTAAGAAGTATCTCGAGCTTGCCAAATACTTTATAGACATAAGAGGTGTCGGGGAGAATTACTTCCTGCGTGAGGAGAAGCGGGATGGTCACAAGAGGATTTTCCCAGAGTTTATGAATTACGATACAAAATACTCCCAGTCAGATAAGCCGGTGCGCAGACAAAAGACTGCGGAGGGGCATGCAGTGAGAGCCAACTACATGTACACAGCCATGGCTGACCTGGCGTATGAGTATGATGACAAGGAGCTTTTACAGGTCTGCGACACCCTGTGGAACAACATGGTGAACAGGCGCATGTACATCACAGGAAGCGTTGGTTCGTCGGGTCTTCTGGAGAGATTTACCACAGACTATGACCTGCCAAACGACAGTAATTATTCCGAAACCTGTGCCTCAATTGGAGTTGCAATGTTTGGAAAGCGTATGGCAGACATCAAGAAGGACGCTTCCTATATGGATGTGGTGGAAAAAGCACTTTACAACACAGTCCTCTCAGGCATAGCAATGGACGGAAAGAGCTTCTTCTATGTCAATCCACTTGAGGTATGGCCAAATAACTGCCTGCCAAGGACTTCAAAGGAGCATGTGAAGCCTGTGAGACAGACCTGGTTTGGGGTGGCGTGCTGCCCGCCAAATATCACAAGGACTCTTGCTTCCCTGGGACAGTACATATATTTTGAGGAAGAGAGCGAGCTCTACATCAACCTCTACATAGCAAACGAGGCAGATGTGAAAATCAATGGACGTGACTTTAGGCTTGAGCTGACAGGAGATTTCCCTTGGGAAAACAAGCTGCACATAAGCCTCAAGGGAGAGGCAGAGACTCAGGGAGTGCTTGCCTTCCGTATTCCTAAATACGCAAAGGATTTTAGCATCAGTCAGGATGGCAGGGCTGTGGAATACAGCGTGGAAAATGGCTATGCAAAGGTCAAAGCAAAGCTTCATAATAATGAGTTTGACATTGAGTTTAAGGCGGAGCCTGTTTTCGTACATGCCAATCCAAAGGTAAGGGCTGACTCAGCCAAAGCCGCTATTGTCAAGGGGCCTCTGGTATACTGCATAGAGGAGACTGACAACGGAGACAATCTGGCATCTATCCTGGTGGACACAAAGCAACCTTTAATGGAGGAATTTGATAAAAAAATCCTCGGTGGTTGTGGTATCATACATCTGGACGGAAAGAAGATTTCTGAGACTGGCTGGAGGGATGACACCCTGTACCAGGAGAAAAAGGTCGAATTAGAGGACGTAAAGCTTACTGCTGTACCATATTGCTATTGGGGTAATCGTGAACATGGCGAGATGCTGGTATGGCTCAAGGAGCTTCTATAATAGAGGGGGAGAGATAATGAAGAAATTTTTTTACTCGAAAAAAGCAGCACCATATGTATTTATCCTGCCGTTTGTATTGACATTTGCGATTTTCTGGGTAACACCAATTGTAAAGTCAGGCATCATGAGTACAGAAAAGATACTGCCGGGACAGGTGACTTTTCTGGGGCTTGATAACTACAAAAGGCTGCTGGGGGACAGAGTGTTTAAGGTTGCGGTCTTTAACAGCTTTAAATACATGATAGCAACACTGATTTTACTTATTCCTATTCCAATGCTGCTCGCCTGCATCATCAACTCAAAGGTTGTAGGAGAAAAGCTCAAGGGATTTTTCAAATCCTCACTTTTCATCCCTGCACTTACATCTGTTGTAGTAGCAGGTACAGTATTCCGTCTGATTTTTGGCGAGATGGACACAGCCCTTATGAATCAGGCAGTCGGACTTTTTGGAATCGGACCAATCAAGTGGCTTAAAAATTCAGGAACTGGATTTTTCGCCCTGCTGCTTCTGGCATGCTGGCGCTGGTTTGGTGTAAATATGATGTATTTCCTGTCTGGCTTACAGAGCATACCAGGAGACTATTATGAGGCAGCTTCGATTGACGGAGCTACTACCTGGCAGAAATTTATTAAAATCACAGTGCCTATGCTTAAGCCTACGATTGTCTATGTTTTAACAATCAGTATCTATGGTGGTCTTGCCATGTTTAACGAGAGCTACATGTTATATGCAGGCAACAATTCACCAAACAATATCGGTCTGACTATTGTCGGCTATCTGTACAGACAGGGTATTGAGAAAAACGACATGGGATACGCATCTGCGGTAGGTGTAATTCTTCTTGCCCTTGTTTTACTCATTAACATTATTCAGCTTGCAGCAACTGGAACATTCAAGAAGGAGGAGAAGTAATGAAAAAGACAGCTAAACCTAAAAAAATTGCTTTAAAAATCCTTGCTTCGGCTTTCCTGATTCTGCTTGCGGTTATTATTTTACTTCCATTCTGGGCAATTTTTGCCGGAACATTTCAGGAAGGAACCCTGTTAATCAGGTATGGACTTAACTTAAAGATTGACTTTAACACAGCCAATTTCAACAACTACATAATGCTGTTTACCGATTCTGGCAACTACTTCCGCTGGTTCTTTAACAGTATTGTGCTGACAATCGTACAGGTTGTGCTCACTCTGTTTATCAGTGCCTTTGTAGCATATGGATTTTCAGCATATGATTTCAAATTCAAAAACGCCTTGTTTGTATGCGTGCTGCTCATTATGTCAGTGCCATTTGAGATGCTTATGCTTCCATTGTATACACAGATAAATGACATGGGCTTGTCAGACAACTATGCAGCAATATTTTTACCATTCCTGGCACATGCATCTACTATTTTCTTCTTCCGCCAGTACCTGACAGGTATGCCAAAGGAGATTATAGAGGCAGGCAGAATCGATGGCGCATCAGAGTATGGTATCTTTTTCAGACTGGTGCTTCCTATTATGAAGCCTTCATTTGCCGCTATGGCAATTTTAAATGGTATGAACTGCTGGAACAATTTCCTGTGGCCGCTCCTTGTGCTTAGAAGCTCAGAGAAGTATACACTTCCAATTGGTTTGAATACACTTATCACACCATATGGAAATAACTATGACTTATTGATTGTAGGTTCATTTTTCTCAATCCTGCCAATCTTAGTCCTCTTCCTGTGCTTCCAGAAGTACTTCATTGAAGGAATGACTGCCGGAGCAGTAAAGGGTTAAAGGGGGATAATAAGTTGAAAAATGCAAAAATGATTATTGATAAGGCTTTTCGTGTATCAGAGGTGGATAAGAGGATTTATGGTTCTTTTATCGAGCATCTGGGAAGAGCTGTCTATGGTGGTATTTATCAGCCAGACCATCCAATGGCAGACGAGGATGGATTCCGTAAGGACATTATTGAGCTGGTAAAAGACCTTGATGTACCTGTAATCAGGTATCCGGGCGGCAACTTTGTATCAAACTTCTTCTGGGAGGACAGCGTAGGCCCTCTCGAGGAGAGAAAGCCACGCCTTGAGCTGGCATGGAGAAGCCTTGAGCCAAACACCTTTGGACTGGGGGAGTTTGCCAAGTGGACTAAAAAGACCGGTACAGACATGATGATGGCTGTAAACCTTGGTACAAGGGGAATAGCAGATGCCTGCAATCTGCTTGAGTACTGCAACCACCCATCAGGCACCAAATACAGCGATTTGCGTATAAAGCATGGCATAAAGGATCCATACAATATCAAGCTCTGGTGTCTGGGAAACGAGATGGATGGCGAATGGCAGCTTGGCAAAAAGACTATGGATGAGTACGGCAGACTGGCTCAGGAGACAGCCAAGGCTATGAAGCTCATTGACCCATCGATTGAGCTGGTGTCATGTGGAAGCTCATTTATGGATATGCCAACCTTCCCACAGTGGGAGGCTACCACACTGGAGTATGACTATGACTATGTGGACTATGTATCGCTCCACCAGTATTATGGCAATCTCAACAACGACAGCAGTGATTATCTGGCAAAATCAGATGATATGGATGCCTTTATCCGCACAGTGATTTCTACCTGTGACTTTGTAAAGGCAAAGAAGCGCAGCAAGAAGACTATTAACTTAAGCTTTGACGAATGGAATGTATGGTTCCACTCAAAGAAGGAAGAGGAGGATATCACAACCAACCATCCATGGCAGACAGCACCAGCCCTGCTTGAGGACCACTATAATTTTGAGGATGCCCTTCTGGTTGGACTTATGATGATTACCCTCTTAAAGCACGCAGATCGTGTAAAGATTGCCTGTCTTGCCCAGCTTGTAAATGTAATCGCACCGATTATGACTGAGAAGGATGGAAAGGCATGGAGACAGACCATCTACTATCCATTCATGCACGCTTCAAAATACGGAAGAGGCGTAGTGCTCCAGCCATTATTAGACGGACCATCCCATCTCACAATAGAGCATGGAGAGGTATCTGATATAGTAAGTGTCGCTGTCTACAATGAGGCAGAGGACGAGGTGACACTTTTTGCAGTAAACAGGAATCTTAATGATGATGTAGCACTTCAGGCAGACATCAGGTGCTTTGAGGGCTACAGTGTAATCGAGCATATTGTGCTTGAGAATGATGATTTAAAGGCAGAAAACACAGCTGAAAAAGAAAATGTCATGCCTAAGC
>CAVKUD010000114.1:0-9722 GCA_963659315.1 Senegalimassilia sp.
TTTCTAAGGATGCTACCACTATCTTATCCTTGTCAAGCTTTGCTCCTGCACTGATAATGTGCATATCAAGTAATGTTTTCACTTTTTCCTCTGTGAAACTGGTTCGCTCATAGCGTGATGAAATTACATCGTAGGTTGTATTGCCTTTTTCCTTATGTGTTCCAATCACAATATAGAAGAGGTTCGCCAAGCAATCATCCTCGACCATTTGTATTAAGGTATTTGTATGAACCTTTTTCATCATGTTTGTTGTGAAGAAATTCTCTGTATCAAGAATCAACTCTCCTGACTCGGTTAATGCTAAACCATAAACTTCATCTGTTGTAAGACCTTTGATTGCATCCTTAATCTGCTTCTCTGTCAGCTCTACAACTTCTCCCTTTGGTAAGCTGTATGCTTCATAACAGATTGGTCTTGCTCCTAAAAAGATTTCATTTGTTACTACTAATTTTCTACACATATTATTTTCCTCCTGCTTTTTGCATTTATTATTTTGTCTGGACATTTCTTTTCATGTCCTCCTTACATTTAATACAATAACGCTGGGAAAATGTGGTGTCTGTGGTGGGAATAGCCAAGGATTTTGATATGGGATTAGTGATGTTGTAGATAATGCAAGAAGGACACCCATTTTACTGGATGCCCTTCTATAACTTAGATAATTGAATTTTCATAGTCCTGTAATTCGTGATATATACCTTCAATGATTACTATTTCATCAACGATACGATAAACCAACAGATATCTATGTCTTGCAAATTTAATCTTATGCAAGCCCATTTCTTTCAGTCTTTTACTCTTACAAAAACCAAAAGTATCTGCCATTTTTTCTAATTTTCCAACTGTATCATCAAAGTCATTTATTACATTTTCTACAGCCTGTGGATTTTTTAATACATTTGATATATATGACAGAATATTATCATATTGAGTTTCTGCCAACTCTGAAAGTCCTACATTAAACTGCATACTTCTCCCTCATGCTCTTAGATACTTCTCGCGCTGACTTTGTTGCTCCCATGTCACTTTTTCTGATTGATTCAGACAACTCTTCTACTAACTCGTCCTCACTTAGTCTTTTAAGTCCACTTGCTTCTGCTTTCTCGGACAGTCTGTTTACAAGCATGATTACCATATTATAATCATCCGCTGACAAATTCTCAATTTTGTTTGTTAACTCTGCTATACTCATATGAAAATCAGCTCCCTTCGTGAATCTATGTTTGATTTTATTATACGTGCTATTTTCTCAAAAATCTATAACAATTTATTCCAAGTTTCTAATCATTATAAAAGCCCACAACCTTATAAGACTGGTGGCTTGTCCTATACCTTCTCTTCTCTGGATAAACCACTATTTCCCTACAAAAGTACCTCTTTTTCCTCTCCCAGACTTTACTTGAAACTATTTGCCTGCCTACCACTCAGTATACACCCTATTAAGCGTAAATGACATAATCGCCAGCACATTTGCCCTGATTGTTGCATCTGGCCATGTGGCATATATCTCACTTGACGCCACATTCTTTATATAATCCCTGTATCTCACATAATAATTTCTCGCTGTATTATCTGACGGCACACCATCATGCACCACCACATATTCAGGCACCACCACACGGCTTAGGACAATCTCGCCCGAATCATTGACACTCTTTATCTCCTCCTCTGGAATCTTTGCGGGATAGTCCCCAAAAAGTGTATGTTCAGGGATAACAATCTCATCTATTGTATTTCCAGGTGAGTCCATTACCTCCATATCTATTTCCTGTATAGCGGTTTCATTTGGCAGCAAATCTACACCTGCCACTGTAAAATCCCTGTAGCCCGGTTCACTGACTGTCACAGTGTATTCGGAATAGGGTTGATTGGCTGATGGCTGCATAGAATACTCAAGAGGCGGAGTGGGTAAATCCAGTGTTTCGCTGTTTCCTGATTCATCCGATGTAACCTCCTCGATAATTGTACCTGTTCCCCCAGTCGCAGAAATGGAAATTCTTGCATCTGGTATGGGATTACCTGTACTTTTATCCCTAACCCTGATTTGCAGCTCGCCTTTATCCACAGCCTCCTGCTGCATGATATGAAAATCTCTCATTAATAAAGCTCCATTTTTTCCTCATTACAAGTATATGTTTGCATTTCATGAATATAATAGTATAATAGTACTATATCGAATAGGAGGAATAAAAATGGCATTACATGTTTTTCAACCATTACCAATGGATGTTGTAGAGATTAATCCATTTAAGCTTATTGGAAAAGACTGGGCACTTGTTACTGCCGGCAGCAAACAAAAGTATAACACAATGACTGTTTCCTGGGGAGGTGTTGGTGTTCTCTGGGGCAAAAATGTTGCAACAATTTATATTCGTGACTCCAGATATACCAAGGAATTGATTGATGAGGGGGATTTCTTCTCTGTAGCCTTCTTTGACGGAGCAGACAAGGACGCCCTGAACTACTGCGGTTCCCACTCTGGCAGAGATGGGGATAAATTTAAAGCAGCTGGATTAACTCCTGCTTTCAGACACAGTATTCCATACCCTGACGAAGCCAAATTCGTACTGTTTTGCAGGAAAATGGCTGCTGTTCCAATTACTGAAGACACATTTATCGACCCTGATATCAAGGATAAGTGGTACAAGGATAATGATATGCACACCATGTACATCGGTGAAATCATCGATGTTATCGCAAGGTAATTTTCCCGCCACTGACAGCTTCTCTTAATACATTACAGCTAAAAATCTCCGCCCAGCCGGCGGAGATTTTTTATGCCAAAGTATACGAGAAAACTATCTGCATCCAGTACTTATTGATTCAATAGCGACAGCTCCGCCTCTCACAACAGAGATATGCTTATACTTTGATTTAAGCAGCTTCACAAGCTCATTGTTTCTTCTCTCTGTGAGCACGCACTCTAGCAGAACGCTGTCCTCACCTATGTCGGTCACTTCCACAGAACCACCCTTATCAAATACACTTGCTATATGGAAAAGCTCTGTGATTTCATCCTGGGACACCTTTGAAACTCTGGCAAACAGGATTTCCTTCATATGCAGCTGCACATCAGTCATATCAATAACCTTTATGACCTCTACCATTCTGTTTAACTGCTTTTTAATCTGCTCAAATACAATATCGTCACTCATAACGCATATTGTCATTCTGGAAACTGTTTCATCCTCTGTAGTTCCCACAGTAAGGGACTGAAGATTGTATGATTTCCCAGAAAAAAGACCTGATACTTTGCTAAGTACACCGACCTGATTTTCCACATATAAGGCAATCCATCGGTTTTTCATTTCTGACATTGCTTCTTCCTCCCTACTTTAATATCATCTCGCTCATTGGATTTCCACTTTTTACCATAGGCAGTACGATTTCATCTGTGGCAATCATAAACTCTATAATACAAGGAACTCCCTTATGCTTCTTTACCTCTGCAAAGGCAGCATCAATGTCTTCCTCTTTATCAACCCTGATTCCAAATCCTCCGTAGCTCTCCACAAGCTTCACGAAATCTGGTGTATATGGCGGACAGGATGGATTTGGTCCCTTGCAGTCATTTGGGCAGCTCTTTCTCTTTCTAAGGCATGTGGCAGAATATCTCTTGCCATAGAATAGCTGCTGCATCTGTCTTACCATACCCAGATAATAGTTATTCAGTACACAGATAACCACATCTGCTTCATTGACCACAGCAGTTGCAAGCTCCTGTATGTTCATCTGTAAGCCACCGTCACCGCTTATACATACTACATCCTTGTCTGGATTTGCAATCTTTGCGCCAATAGCCGCAGGAAGTCCAAATCCCATGGTTCCAAGACCTCCTGATGTGAGGAGCTTGCTGCCCTCATCCAACTCCAGATACTGGGTAGCCCACATCTGATGCTGTCCTACATCTGTCACATATATTGAATGTGGGTAGTTGGAATTAATATGCTCCATAATCATCTGTGGAGTCATGCCCTTATCCCTTCTCATAGCGAGAGGATTTTCCTCATCCCACCTTTTAATTTCTTCCTGCCAGCTGTCTGTCTTCTTAGGCTCTGCCCACTCGATGAGCTTTTCCAGAGCGATATTTGCATCTGCAACCACTGGTACATCTACAACTACATTTCTGGAAATAGATGCTGTGTCAACATCAATATGTACAATCTTTGCCTTTGGCGCAAACTCATTCAGGTCGCCTGTTATTCTGTCATTAAATCTGGTTCCTATGGAAAAAAGCACATCACATTCGCTTACAGCCTTATTTGCAGAATATCTGCCATGCATACCGCAGTTTCCGATATAGAGCTTATGGTTTGTAGGCATAGCCCCCTTTCCCATTATTGTTGTGACAACTGGTACATTCTCAGTCTCTGCAAATTTTAGGAGCTTGTCATTTGCACCAGCAATATTTATTCCACCACCAGCTAAGATAAGAGGCTTTTTAGCACTCTTTAAGAGCTTATATGCCTTCTTTAACTGGCCTACATGTACACTGTCATTTATCTTGTAGCCTCTGATATCCACATTTGCAGGGTACTCAGCAGGACCTGAAGCAGTCTGTATATCCTTTGGGATGTCGATTAACACTGGACCCGGCTTTCCTGTGCTTGCAATATGAAATGCCATCTTTATGATTCTGCCTAAGTCTTTTCTGTCCCTGACTGTCACAGAGTACTTTGTGATACTGCTTGTAATTCCTACAATATCAACCTCCTGAAAAGCATCATTTCCAATCAGGCTCAATGGCACCTGACCTGTAAAGCATACAAGGGGTACATTGTCATAATGCGCATCAGCAAGTCCTGTGACTATATTTGTCGCTCCTGGTCCACTGGTCACCAGACAGACACCAACCCTGCCTGTGGACTTGGCATAGCCCTCTGCCTCGTGGATAAGTCCCTGCTCGTGTCTTGGCAGGACGAGATTTATATCCTCTGCCTTATATAATTCATCAAAAAGGTCGGTTACAGTTCCTCCAGGATAACCAAATATGGTGTCAACTCCCTCTTCCTGCAAGGCCTTTACAAACAATTTTCTTCCTGTAATATCCATCGCTGCCGCCTCTCTATTACATACTGTTTCTATATACTATTTCTTCTTCTCGTATCTGTAAAAATAGTATTCCAAATCAAAATATGTCTGTTCTTCGCTGTCTCCTGTTATCTCCCAGTCTGGATTTTTATCGAGATTTGGGAAATACGCATCTGCATCATATGCAAAATCAATCTTTGTAATATGAGCCACATCACATTCATCCAGAAGCTGCTCATATATTTTCTCGCCGCCTATTACAAACACATCCTCGCTGTTGTATTTCTTAAGCTCATCATGCAGCTCATCCATTGAATGTACCACAATAGCTTCTTTGACCGCATAGTCCTTATTGCGTGTCAGTACAATATTTGTCCTGTTCTTGAGCGGCTGGCCATTTGGAAAGCTCTCCAGTGTTTTTCTGCCCATGACAACTACCTTGCCAGTGGTCATCTCCCTGAAAAATTTCTGGTCGGCTGGTATTCTGACCAATAGCTGGTTGTTTTTGCCGATAGCCCAATTCTCGTCTACTGCTGCTATTAAATTCATAATAATTCTCCTATATCAAATCGCAATTGGAATATTTTTAATCTGCTCGCCAGTCACATAATCTGTGATTTTAATATCATCAGTTGTGAATTTGTAAAAATCCTTTACCTCTGGATTGAGCCAGAATTTTGGTGCAGGATGCTGCTCTCTCTTAATCAGCTCCTCCACGATTGGCACATGCCTGTCATATATATGGGCATCTGCTATCACATGCACCAGCTCTCCCACCTGCATATCGCAGACCTGGGCAAGCATATGCATAAGCACCGCATACTGGCACACATTCCAGTTGTTTGCTGCAAGCACATCCTGAGACCTCTGATTTAAGATTGCATTTAGTGTGAGCTTATCATCGCCCTTTTTCTGGGTGACATTAAAGGTCATGCTGTAGGCACAAGGATAGAGGTTCATCTCGTGCAAATCCTGGTGTACATAAATATTTGTCATGATACGTCTGCTGAAAGGAGTGTGTTTTAAATCATAAATCACCCTGTCTACCTGATCCATCATGCCTTCCTTGTACTGGTGCTTGACCCCTAGCTGGTAGCCGTAGGCTTTTCCAATAGAACCGTTTTCATCAGCCCACTCATCCCATACAGATGATTTCAAATCCTTGATATTGTTTGACTTCTTCTGCCATATCCACAGCATCTCATCTGTAGCGCTCTTTATATATGTTTTGCGGAGGGTAATTGCAGGAAATTCCTTCGATAAGTCATAGCGGTTGACGACGCCGAACTTCTTAATAGTATATGCGCTTGTCCCATCCTCCCAATGAGGTCTGACAAGCTCTCCCTCTGTACTGGTGCCGTTTTCTAATATGTCCTTGCACATATTTACAAATACCTGATCTGCGTAACTCATGTTATCCTCCTGATACTTTTATTTCTTATTATTCTAGCTAATTAGGTGGATAAAATCAATAAGCCTTTATAATCACTTAATAAAAAAGAAAGAAATTTAATAATTCTTTTTGTCGGAGGACACAATTTGGACAAATTTATACTGTATATTATCTCTTGTAAGGACGAAAGACCTTACAAATTCCCTTTTTTAAACATTTTCATAAACTAAACTCCTCGAAAAGAAGCCGATTCCCCTTCGGCTTCTTTTCATGTGCAAATATACATATTATATTCATTTAATCCTGTGTATACAGCAATGGGAATCTCTTCTTATCATCAATCACCAGCACCACAATTAAAATAATTGCAATTAATCCAAAAATTCCTACCATATTCCAGGCAGTCTCATACCCTCTGTTATCAATCACATTTCCAAACATCAGATTGCCTATTCCCTGAAAAGCTCCTGCCATCACACTTATCATAGAGTTCATCCTGCCCCAGTGGGTTGATGGAACCCGCCTTGTCATATAGGGCTGGCTGCCAATTGTATTGAATACCTCTCCCACTGTAAAAATTATCATCAGCATAAAGCAAAGAGGTATGCTGTCCTGGGCAAACCTGAAACAGAAGAGTCCGATAACTATAAGGGTCTCTCCAACCAATATTTTCCGTACATCCATAAGCTTTGCCAGAAGGGTTGTGATAATAGGCGTTGCGATAATAACAACAATACCATTCGTGCTGGTCAGCATACCAAATATAGTTGCCCCCTTTGCCCCGTATAGGTTTTCCATATTAAGAGGCAGGAGATAATTAAACTGCGAATACACAAGGCTCGCAAAACCACACACGATGAAATATATCAGAAAGCTTGGTCTTTCCTTTAAAATGTTCCAGATTTTCTCACCATGACGTTCTTCCTCGTACTCGTTTGTAACAGTTTTCTCAATCTTTTGTCTTTTAATGAATAGAATAATCAGGATTGTGGATGCAAGTGTAGAAAATCCATCAATCAAAAATGCCAGATTCAGATAATTTTCAAACAAAAATCCACCTATGGTTGGTGCAAGAATAAGCCCCAGATTCATGCCAAGATACTGGAGGCTGTATGCCTGCTCCCTGCCCTCGCTGTCGCTCAAATCCGCTATAAGTGCATCATAGGATGGTCCCTCAATAGTTGCAAAGACACTGGCAATATATAAAACCATAATGCTTAAATTTGACACAGGAATAAATCCACAGATAATGTATGCAGTAACTGTAATCAGGTCGCAGATAACAATTATTGCCTTTCTATTCTTGTGATCAGCAAGTTTTCCACCAATCAGAATCATAGGGAACTGCAAAATCAACATAATTACATCGATAAATGCAATAAATGTGGCAGAATAGCCCAGTTTATTTTTCATAATAAGTGTGAGCAAAGGCCAGATAAGAGAACCCATGCTGGTCACAATTCTTCCAAAGAAAAGGACATAAATCTCCCTGCTCAGATTTTTATACTGTTTAAACAATTTCATAACTAACTCCCATTTTATTTTTAAGCATTTGCCATGTGGCTGCCCTTGAATCGTCTCTCCCACAATAGGTATGCAATCATAACCATAACTCCTGTCACAAGCCAGCAGATAGGGTCTGTCCAGCAGACACCAGAATAACCAAAAGGCTTAGACACAATGGCAATAACCAGAAATCTGCTGATAAGCTCCACTATACCGCAAAGCATAGGCACAAGCGCCTGATTAAGTCCCTGCATAGCGCTCCTGTACAGGTAAATCCATGCCAGAGGAATCATACATGTGCAGGCACGAACCAGATATGTATGAGCATAGCTCATCGCCTCCGCTGTCGGGTTTGGAATAAACATGGCAATCATCCAAGGCTCCGCAATAAGACTTATTACAGCTCCCAGAATACCGACTATGGCACACAAGATAAATCCACAGCGCATACCCTTATATATACGGTCATATTTACCAGCTCCCAGGTTCTGACCACAGTATGTCGCAGAGGTTGTACCAAGGGATGGCATGGTCTGTGTAGTCAGGTTGATAATCTTTGAAGCTGCAGTGTATGAAGCCACAACGCTTGAGCCAAACACATTGATAGCCGCCTGCAAAATCATGGTTCCTATAGCTGTAATCGAATAATTGATAGCCATAGGTATGCCAAGGCTCAAAAGCTTCTTGGAATTATACCAGTCATAGTAGAAATCCTCCCTCGAAAGACGAAGCAGGGGAAACTTGACATACATATAGATAAAGCAGAGCACAGCCGAAACTCCCTGTCCTATCACAGTGGCATATGCTGCACCAGCAGTTCCCATTTTAGCAAACACTATAAGCACAAAGTCCAAAATGATATTTAAAACAGACGCTAAAAGCAAAAAATACAGAGGAGTCTTGCTGTCTCCCACGCCTCGTAAAATACCAGCCTCCACATTGTAAGCCATAGTCAGAATAAGCCCTGCAAAGATAACCTTGATATAGCTGTCTGCCATGGCAAGGATATTGTCTGGCACGTTAAGCAGCATGAGCAGATTCTTTGAAAAAATCGTTGTTGGCAGAGACAATATCAGAGACACCAGTATTGTGAGCATAACAATAAGAGCCACAAAATGCCTGAGCTGCTTGTGGTTTCCAGCTCCAAAAGCCTGGGCAATCATAACACCAAAGCCCTGGGCAATACCATTTGCAAAGCCCAGAACCAGAAACATAAGACAGCCAGTTGTACCAACCGCCGCCAGAGCCTCCTCTCCCAGATACTGTCCTACAATAATAGTATCTACCATATTGTAGAGCTGCTGGAACAGATTTCCTAAGAGGATTGGAATACTGAACATAATAAAAATTTTCATTGGACTGCCAGATGTTAAATCTTTTGTCATTTCTTTTGCCATAATTCACCCCATATGTATATAACTAATTTGTAATAACATGTAATTATCAATATATTCCTTAAAATTCATAATTACAAGACAAATTTAACTATTTTTTGTGACCACTTTTTAATATTTTTGCCTTTATATAAAATCCCCAACCAAGGTTGTGTCAAGAGCCCGCACTGCGGGTGAGTGGCTCCGCTATCGCTTGGTTTTGAGAGCGATAGACGTCGCACAACGTCCAGTGGACGTTGGCTTTGCGACGACCGTAGTGAAACGGAGAAGCTCGAACCTTCGAGCCACGGCGTGGCTCGATTAAGAAAAAAGAGACATCCATTGGATGTCTCTTTTTTCTTACGAGAGCGATAGACGGGGCTCGAACCCGCGGTCTCGACCTTGGCAAGGTCGCGCGT
>CAVKUD010000115.1:0-9339 GCA_963659315.1 Senegalimassilia sp.
GCATTGATAATTTTAAGGAAAAAGCTCTGAAAAGGTTAAACTTCTCAGAGCTTTTGTCTACAGTCTGAGTGGCAGAATTACTCTGCCACTAAAATGATGGTGGTTCGTGCAGGAACCCTAAGGGTGTTAACCCCAAGCATTTCCGTCTCCTCTCCGAAATCCTTGCCATCCTCATATTCACAATTTGTATTCACATCAATAACCCACTTCATACCGTTAGGCAACACAGGCAGCTGCATAATCAGAGGCTCCCAGAAGGAATTCATACAGTAGAATATGATGTCATCCCTTGTATCCGCCTCATCACGTCCTGCAAACATAATTCCAATCATATGCGTATTGTAATCCGTATTTGCATTAAAAGGTGTGCCATTGTGTATGCTGATTTCAGGCAGCTGACAGCTCACAGGCTTGGTACGCTTCCTGATGATTGCATGCTTTTTCCTGAATGCTATCATGTGCCTTGCAAAATCATGTATCTCCTGATACTTTTCCAGTCTAGTCCAGTCCAGCCATGAGATAATATTGTCCTGACAATAAGCATTGTTGTTTCCAAACTGGGTATTGCAGAACTCATCCCCTGCGAAAAACATTGCCGGTCCACGACTACAGAGCAGGGCTGCAAAGGCGTTTTTCACAAGCCGCATTCTGAGTCCATTTACATTAGGGTCGTCTGTCTCCCCCTCAAAGTCACAGTTCCAGCTGTGACCATTATTATCGCCATCTGTATTGTTCCAGCCATTTTTCTCATTATGCTTTGTATTATAGCTGTACAGGTCATAGAGGGTAAATCCATCATGGCAGGTGAGGAAATTGACTGATGCCTTATGCCCCCTGCTGTTTGGATTATACAAGTCCTGGGAGCCTGTCATTCTGGTGATGGCGTCAGCTGCTTTTCCTGCATCTCCCTTTAAGAAGCAGCGCATATCATCCCTGTATCTGCCATTCCACTCTGCCCACTTATTCCATGACGGAAAGCTTCCTACCTGATACAGACCACCTGCATCCCATGCCTCTGCTATAAGCTTCATGCTTCCAAGGATTGGGTCAAATGCCAGCGCTTCAAGGATTGGCGGATTCTGCATTGGCACACCATTCTGGTCTCTTCCAAGAATTGATGCCAGATCAAATCTGAAGCCGTCTACCCTGTACTCGATTGCCCAGTGTCTCAGGCAGTCTATGATAAACCTTCTCACAACAGGGTGGTTACAATTCATTACATTTCCACAGCCGCTGAAATTATAATAATGTCCGTCCGGTGTCAGCATATAATAAACATTGTTATCTATTCCCTTAAATGAGAAGCTTGGTCCAAACTCATTGCCCTCTGCTGTATGGTTAAATACCACATCAAGTATCACCTCTATGCCATTTTCCTTAAGCTCCCTGATTAAGAGCTTGAGCTCATCCCCCTCATGGTTGTGCTCTGTATTATAGGCATAGCTTGTATTTGGGGCAAAAAAGGATACAGTGTTGTAGCCCCAGTAATTGTAGAGCTGTTCTCCGTCCACCACTCTGGCGCTTTCCATCTCGTCAAACTCAAAGATTGGCATAAGCTCTATAGCATTTATTCCAAGGTCTTTTAAATACGGGATTTTCTCCCTGAGTCCCTCAAAGGTGCCAGGTGCCTTTACCTTGGATGACGCATCCTTTGTGAATCCCCTGACATGTGCTTCATAGATGACCAAATCCTCAAATGGTGTCTCCAGCTGCTTATTTGTCTTCCAGTCAAAGTTGCTCTTTACAACTCTTGCCTTGTATACAAAATCCTTGCCGGATTCAGGTTTTTCTCCCCAGTTTCTCTGACCCGTAACTGCCTTTGCATATGGATCCAGAAGTATATTGTTAGGATTATACACGAGCCCTGCTCCCGGGTCATTTGGTCCATCCATCTGGAAAGCGTACTCAAACTCCTCGATTTTGATATCAAACACAAGTATGGAATATGTGTCACCTATCTTGTAGCTGTCTGGTATCTTTATCCTGCCATATGGCTCTGATTCCTGCGGCTTAAACAGAAGGAGGGTACATGAGGTCGCATTGTGGGAGCTTATGGTAAAGCTCACTCCATTGGCTGTCTGATATGCTCCGTTCATTCTGAAAAATCCCGGTCTGATTTTAAATCCATCTACTATGTCTAATGGATACAGACCTGTGTTTACTATATCTGCTGTTACATCTCCTGCAACTTTTTCTCTCCAAATATACATTTTCTGCCCCCTTGAATTACTTTTTCTGTAATATATCTACAGTATGCCCGCTGGCTCCCATAAGGTCTGCCCTCTCACAGGTTTTCATATGATATTCCAAAAAGTAATCAAATTCTTTCTCACTTAGTGCATTCAGGTATGGTCTTATATAATTTGCTGCGCCATCTGCTGCAATTATTTTTAACCTGTCAAGACCAGCTTCTTCATTAAGGCTCTCTATATCTTCAAGCCTTACCATGCTGTATAGCTCATTAGCACTGGCTGTTGTGTGGTAAGTCTCATCTAACATACCACTTTCCACAGCCTCAAGTATATGCTTTTCCTTAAAGGCATAGGTGATAACCGAATACTCATTCATGATATATGCCACCAGTATGATTCCACCCGGTCTGGTCACACGCTTTGCCTCTGTCAGTGCCTTAAGCTTATCCTCCCTTGCGTGGAGGTGGTACATAGGTCCAAAAAGAAGCGTCAAATCAAAGCTGTTATCCTCAAACCGCTTAAGCTTTAGGGCATTGCCCTGATATGCCTTGACAGCCGCTCCCTTTTGTTTCAGCCTGCCCAGATTATGCTTCACCAGCTCAAGGGCTGTCACATCATAGCCCTCGTTTGCCAGGGGTACAGAATATCTGCCGGTTCCCGCTCCGATATCCAGTATCCTGATTTGGGATTTATCCTCTGTATTTTTTTCAGCCATCAGCTTTTCCAGATAAGTGTGTATATACTTCATGGAAGTGACATACTCCACTCTGCCGTGGCGGCTGTCCAGTCTTTTTTCTTCGTTAAACTTGTTGTAGTATTCTTCTATTTGTGTCAATTTTCTTCAATTCTTTCTTGTTTTCATACATTAGCTCATCTGCTCTTGAACGTGTATCCTCAAGGCTTGCGTCTCCTGCCGGGTCGTATTGTGCCACACCGCAGGCTATTGCAAGAGGTATCTCTGATTCCAGTTTGAAGTCTGACTCCTCCTGCCTCATTTTATCCAAAAGCACCATGATTTTCTCTTTAGATATATTCTTTGCGATTACGCAGAACTCATCTCCACCTATTCTGTAGACCTTGCCCACACTGGAAAATGAATTCTGGATAATGCTGGATGCCTCTATTATATATTGGTCTCCCACGCTATGTCCCAGTGTATCGTTGCACTTCTTCAGGTTATTTAGGTCAAAGGTCAGGATAAAGGTATTTTTCTCGCTGTCAAATGCCTCCACATCTTTATTATATGCATTTCTGTTATAGCAGTTAGTCAAAAGATCCTTTACCGCCATCTCCTGATACAGCTTAAGCTTTCTCTCCTTCTCTGCCTGCAGTCTGGCATATCTGGCAGTTTCCAGGCTTATCAGAATTATGAATACCAGAAAACCAAATTTAGAGTATCTGTTCGCATTTAGCCGGTCGTCATAGTAGGCATTCATATCCATGACAAAGGCTGTACCAAGCACAAGCCCTCCGACTAAGCAGGTGTATGTCTTTCTCTTATGCTTGCCAAGTCTCATATTAAGGATTATTCCATAAAAGAGATATATGCAGCAGAGTATTAATTCCAGTTGGACAAGCACTGCATTCTGCTTTATGTCCCTTATTCCCAAAAACTGCATACCCTGACAGCATATGCTTATAATAGTCATGGCAATTAACACAGCATCACAGATTTTTGTATTATGCAGGTGCAGAAAATATCTGATAAAAAGCGTAAATGGATATCCCATAAGCATGAGACAGGTAAATGCGCAGTAGCTTGCCGCAGCCCTTGGCTGTACCAGAAGAATGGCTCCTGCTGTCTCTCCCAGAGACCACAAGCCTAAAAGCCCTGCGAATATGCCCAGATACAGGATTTCCCTGCTGGATCTGCCACTTATAAAATAATATATAGCAAGACAGACTCCCACTGTGATTATGAGAATACAGAAAAGCATTTCCAGAAAGCTTCGGTATATCAGATTTTCATACATTGCCACACCATCACCAAAGTAAAACTCTGTCGGTCTGGATGCAATATCCGAGTACACTGGCTTTGTTATGACCACAACCTGTGAAGAGTAGGCTGGTGTCTCAATCCTATTCCACACAGAGCCTGTTGTATGCCCAAATATTGAATTACTCTTCTCATTTGAATATACAAGCTTTCCTCCAACAGTTGCATACACTTCCTGATGATTTGTGTAAAACATTAAGCTGTGTGTAGTATGTGTAACATTTGTTATATTAAAACGATAGCTCCTTGAGCCATCCCTATATTCTGCTATTGATGTCGGTTCTAAAATGTAGCTGCTCTCTTCCTTGTAGGAATTAAAAGTATTATCAGAAGCTGCAAACCACGCCACTATCATAAGTGCTATTACACCTATAAGCGCTATTATCTTAATCGTAGTGTAAATCCTTTTACTCACGTCTATACCTCTTGTAACAAACTCCCTCTCCCCATATGTTTTTTCCCTTATCTGCTATGGGTAATATACAACTAACCAATATATTAGCATAATATACGCAAAAAAAGAAGTCCTGCATTTCAGCAAAACTTCTTTTTTGTCGTGTTTTTAGTCCTCTTCTATATGTTCTCTACCCTGGGCTATGATGCTCCGTACATGATTGTCTGCCAGTGAATAGAATATTGACTTGCCCTCTCTGCGGCTTTTGACCAGTTTATTCTGTTTCAAAATCCTGAGCTGGTGGGATATGGCTGACTGGGTCATATTAAGTGCCTCTGCCAAATCACACACGCACACCTCTGCTTCAAAGAGGACAAAAAGTATTCTGATTCTTGTGGAATCTCCAAAGACCTTGAAAAGCTCCGCCAAATCATACAGTTCTGTCTCCTCTGGCATGGTCTCGTTTACTATCTTGAGCAAATCCTCATGTATCTCTCTTGAGTCACAGCACATTTCTTCTTTTTCTGCCATATAACTCCATCCTTATAGTTTTTTTACAAATAATACTCTGATGGCATTTAAAACAGCTATAACCATGACTCCTACATCTGCGAATATTGCAGCCCACATGTTTGCAATTCCCACAGCTCCGAGTATAAGACATATAAGCTTTATGCCGATTGCAAAGTATATGTTCTCATATACGATTCTCAGACATTTACGGGAAATCTTTATAGCCTTTGATATCTTAAGTGGGTCATCATCCATGAGGACGATATCAGCTGCCTCAATGGCTGCATCTGAGCCAAGTGCTCCCATGGCAATTCCTATGTCTGCCCTTCTGAGCACTGGAGCATCGTTGATTCCATCACCTACAAAGGCAAGCTTTTCCTTTTCTCCCTTTGCAGCCAGTATCTGCTCTACCTTTTCAACCTTATCTGCCGGTAAAAGCTCACTGTAGACCTCATCAATTCCAAGCTCTGCTGCAACCTGGTCTGCCACGTTCTTTGCATCGCCTGTCAGCATGATTGTCTTTGCAACACCAGCCTTGTGAAGTGCCTTTATGGCATCCTTTGCAGTTGGCTTAATCACATCTGATATGACGATATGACCCTCGTACTTTCCATCTATCGCAACGTGTACGATTGTGCCGACCTTATGGCAGTCCACATATTCTACGCCAAGCTTTTTCATAAGCTTGCCATTTCCTACTGCAACTGTCTTGTCATCAATCTTTGCTGTCACACCATGTCCGCTGATTTCCTCTATATCAGACACTCTTGCCTTGTCAAGCTCACCGCCAAAAGCCTTGCAGAGACTCTTGCTGATTGGGTGTGAAGAAAAGCTCTCTGCCAGTGCTGCATACTCTAAAAGCTTCTCCTCTTCCATTGTATTGTGGTGTACACCTGTCACCTCAAACACACCCTGGGTCATTGTACCAGTCTTGTCAAATACAACGTATTTGGTCTGGGACAGGGTCTCCAGATAGTTAGAGCCTTTTACAAGGACACCTGCGTTGCTCGCTCCTCCGATTCCTGCGAAAAAGCTGAGCGGTATACTGATTACAAGGGCACATGGGCAGCTGATTACAAGGAAGGTAAGGGCTCTGTAAATCCATACTCCCCACTCAGCAGGCAATCCCATTGCAGCCATTCTGATAATCGGTGGCAGCACAGCCAGCGCCAGGGCACTGTAACAAACCGCCGGTGTATAGTATTTTGCAAATTTTGATATAAAGTTCTCTGATTTTGATTTCTTTGAGCTTGAGTTTTCTACAAGGTCAAGAATCTTTGATACTGTAGACTCTCCAAACTCCTTTGTAGTCCTGATTTTAAGAAGTCCTGTCATATTGATGCAGCCACTTATGACCTCATCACCGACAGCAGCCTCTCTTGGCAGGCTCTCTCCCGTCAGGGCACTTGTGTTAAGTGTTGAGCTTCCCACCTCAATTATTCCATCGATGGGAATCTTCTCGCCTGGCTGTACTACAATTATGCTTCCGATTGCCACCTCGTCAGGGTCTACCTGCTCCAGATTGCCCTCTACCTCAATATTTGCATAGTCAGGTCTGATATCCATAAGCTCACTGATATTTCTTCTGCTCTTACCTACAGCATAGCTCTGGAACAGCTCTCCAATCTGATAGAAGAGCATAACGGCAATCGCCTCAGTGTAGTCACCATTTTCGTACAGGGCAACTGCTATTGCACCGATTGTAGCTACTGCCATCAGGAAGTTTTCATCAAATACCTGCTTATTTTTGATACCCTTAAATGCCTTTCTCAAAATGTCATATCCGATTATGAAATATGGCACCATGTAAAGAATGAATCTAATGATTCCCTCAACTGGAACGAATTTAAGTCCTATCATAAGAATGGCAGCAATTATAATCCGCACCAGTACCTTTTTTTGTTTTTTATTCATATTGCAGCCCTCCATTTTTATGTCTGGCCTTCATTTGACCTGACATCTCATGCAATCTGCTATGCTTTGAGTAATACATATGGCAGACTTAACTGATTATAAGAAAATCTCGCAGTCGTCCTCAACCTTCTTGCAGTTCTTTAATACATCCTGCATAACAGCCTTTGGATCCTGTCCCTCTTCAAACTCAACTATCATCTTAAGTGCCATGAAGTTAACTGTTGCATCTGCAACTCCTGCTGTATTCTTTGCTGCTTCCTCCATCTTGTTTGCACAGTTTGCGCAGTCTACATCAATCTTGTAAGTCTTTTTCATAATAGTTTCTCCCTTCGATATGTTTTAATTCGTTTTTCTTTCATATGAGCAATTATTCATATGTTTGATTTTATTATATGCTCTTTTGCGGCATTGTCAATATGTTTTGATATGATTTTTTACTAATTACATCATTTTTCTATATCGGGCTTCATCCTCACTTGATATTCCAAGCAGCTGGCATGCCTGTTCATAAGATTTCTGTCCATTACTCATCAAATTCCTAATAGCATCAATTAACGCCTTATCGGCACCCTTTTGTTCAAGTTCCATCACTGCTTTACACATATTATAATCCCCCTCTAATAACTTTATAAATTTTAACTGGTGATTAAAGCATGAATTTTGATTTAGTAATCTGTCATAAACTGTTGTAGATTTGTGTATACATAAAAATATGCTTTGTAGTCTTATATTATAACTACAAAGCATACTAAACAAGTACAAGTTTTATTATAAAGCCTTCTTAATCGCTGCAAGCAGCTCATCATAGGTCTCAAAAGCTTCAAGGTCTGGATTGTCAGCCTTTATCTGGTCTGTGCTCTTGAACAAAAAGCCTGCCTTGCTGGCACGAATCATGCCCAGGTCATTGTGGCTGTCACCACTTGCAATAGTCTCATAGCCGATAGACTGGAGCGCCTTAACTGTTGTGAGCTTGGACTGCTCGCACCTCATCTTAAAGCCTGTGATTTCTCCATTTTCTGCCACTTCGAGTGAATTGCAAAAGATTGTAGGCCATCCGAGTTTTTTCATAAGAGGGCTGGCAAACTGGGTAAAGGTATCAGATATAATAATCACCTGGGTCAGGCTTCTAAGCTCATCAAGAAAGTCCTTTGCCCCTGGAATAGGGTCTATCTTTTCGATTGTAGCCTGAATCTCCTTAAGTCCCAGTCCATGCTCCTTAAGGATTCCAAGCCTCCAGTTCATGAGCTTGTCATAGTCTGGCTCATCTCTTGTGGTTCTCTTTAGCTCTGGGATGCCGCTGGCTTCAGCAAATGCAATCCAGATTTCTGGTACAAGAACGCCTTCTAAGTCCAAACATACTATATTCATAACAATTCTCCTTCGTCTTTAACACTTTATTAAGGCAAAGTATAAATCAGTTTGCCCTCACTGTCAAAAGAAATTTCGCTGTATGGCGCAGAATATGTATTCATATTATCTATTATAGTCTGCTTCCGTGAGCCTGTTGCAACAGTCGGCTTAAAGTCATTGTAAGAATCAGTTGAGCTTAATGTACATGGAATAATATCCGCATCTATGTCACTCTGCATTTCCCCATCCACAAAGGTAAAGGTCTGCTGAAAAATCATAGTGTCCTTGTCATTAGGGTTCCTGTTGGCACCAAAGCAGAAATTGCCAAGGCTGTAACAGATAACCTTGCCATTATAGACCTCAACTCCCTGCAATACATGAGGATGATTTCCGATAACCAGGTCTGCTCCTGCATCTATCAGACCGTGGGCAAGATTCTGCTGATAATCATTAGGATAATAGGTTCTCTCTATACCCCAGTGACAGCAGGCAATAATCACATCCGCACCCTGCTCCTTAAGCTCTGCAATTCCATTGTAGAGATAATCCTCATAGGTACTGCTCATAGACAAAAGGTTAGCAGACACAAAGCCAATCACCAGTCCCTCATCTGTGGTATATGTACCCAGATGATCCTGAAAAGCAAAATCTACCCCCACCTCGTTAAGAGCGTTTTCAGTGTCGGTATGGCTGCTCTCACCATAGTCATATGTGTGGTTATTTCCCAGACTACAGCCCTCAATAGAGCTTGCAGTCAGTATTCCAGCATATTCAGGCTCACCCTTCAGATTATAAGTTTTCTCCACCCTGTCAGTAGATGTGGTGAGAACACATTCCAGATTGACAAGGGTAAAATCATCACTTTCAAAAATGTCCTTGACCCCTGAGAAAAAGTAATCCTCACCATACTTGTCATAGTAGGAATAAAAGCTGCCCTCGTAGCCATGCTGCTGGGTCTTGCCCAGAGTGCAGTCACCAGT
>CAVKUD010000116.1:0-9328 GCA_963659315.1 Senegalimassilia sp.
CCATTAATAGATACCGATAGAGAAAACGAGAATAAAAGCGACAACAAAAGCGACAACAAAGGCGATAACAAAGACAATTGCAAAGACAAGAACAAAAATAAAGACAAGAACACAATCAGCGATACCAGTATATTTGATTTCCCTACATATGCGGAAACAAAGAACATTATTGAAGACCAGCATTATCTGTTCAGGCTGGATGATGTTTATTTCTTCCGTGGATATGTTGAAGCTGAAAGCGTGATTGATGTGGATAAGACTCTTGTGGACGATGCTGGTAGAAAATGGAAATACGAGTGGCAGGTTCGTCGGTTTTTCAGGACTGCTAAACCAAAGGAGCTGGCGCTGGCTGGAATCACGGGCTTACATCTGAATGGCTGGTATCTCAAGAATAAATTTTGCGGTGCCTGTGGCGCTGGGCTTGTCATGGATTCAAAGGAGAGGATGATGAGATGTCCTGCCTGTGGCAACATGATTTATCCCAGAATCAACCCTGCTGTAATTGTGGGAGTCATTGATGGAGACAGGATTCTGCTGACAAAATACAGGGACAGGGAGTACAAAAAGTATGCGCTTGTGGCTGGTTTTACAGAGATTGGCGAATCCTTTGAGGAGACTGTCCGCAGGGAGGTCATGGAGGAGACGGGGCTTAAGGTTAAGAACATACGCTACTACAAGTCACAGCCATGGGGATTTACGGACAACATACTGGCTGGCTACTACTGCGAGGTAGATGGCAACACCACAATCAGGATGGATGGGGAGGAGCTGTCGACCGCCGAATGGGTGCGCAGAGAGGATATTGATGTGGCAGAGGAAGACCTGAGTCTTACCAACGAGATGATTTGTCGCTTTAAGGTTGACATTGAAATCTAAAGTATGTATATTGGAATAGTAGGAATTAAAATATACATGAGGTACGAAAATGAAAATATCAACAAAGGGCAGATATGCATTAAGACTAATGATAGATTTAGCTGAAAACAGCACAGGTGAGCCAATCAGCTTAAAGGACGTGGCAAAGCGTCAGGAAATATCGGACAAGTATTTGGAGCAGATTATTTCCATATTAAACAAGGCGGGCTTTGTAAAAAGCATAAGAGGTGCCCAGGGCGGTTATCTCCTGAGAAAACCAGCAGAGGATTATACTGTAGGCATGATTTTACGTCTTACAGAGGGCAGCCTTGCACCAGTCGCATGTCTTGATGAGGACGATTATGATTGCGATAGAAAGGACATGTGTGTTACTGTAATGGTATACAAGAAAATCAATGATGCAATCAATGATGTGGTGGACAATATCACACTTCAGGATCTTGTAGACTGGCAGAGTGAGAAAAACGGAAGCTACATTATCTAGCGAGGAATATTAATGAAAGAAAAAGTTGTTGTTGGAATGTCTGGCGGTGTTGACTCATCAGTTGCCGCTTATCTCTTAAAGGAGCAGGGCTATGATGTCATAGGCGTGACCATGCAGATATGGCAGGATGAGGACGAGTTCAAGCAGGCAGAAGAGGGCGGCTGCTGTGGATTGTCGGCAGTAGATGATGCGAGAAGAGTGGCAGACACACTGGGAATACCCTACTATGTGATGAATTTTAAGGCGGATTTCAAGAAAAATGTCATAGACTACTTTGTATCAGAGTACGAGAGAGCCTACACCCCGAACCCATGCATAGCCTGCAACAGATATGTAAAGTGGGAGTCCCTGTTACAGCGCTCACTTGAAATCGGAGCAGATTATATAGCAACAGGACATTATGCAAGAATAATGAAGCTGCCAAACGGCAGATACACAATACAAAACTCAGTGACTGCGGCAAAGGATCAGACCTATGCCCTTTACAATCTGACCCAGGACCAGCTGTCGAGGACACTGATGCCAGTTGGCGCATATGAAAAGCCACAGATTAGGGAGATAGCGGAAAATGCAGGACTTCTTGTAGCCCACAAGAGCGACAGTCAGGATATCTGCTTTGTGCCAGACCATGATTACGCTGGCTTTATAGAGCGTGAAACAGGACGGGTCTACAAGCCTGGCAATTTTGTGGATACACAGGGCAATATACTGGGACAGCACAGAGGCATCATCCATTATACCATAGGTCAGAGAAAAGGGCTTGGCATTACAGCAGCCACACCGCTTTTCGTAAAGGAGATTCGTCCAGAGACAAACGAGGTAGTGATATGCAGGGATGAGGAGCTTTTCAGTGACACCTGTTATATCAGCAATGTAAACTATATGGCAGAGGCATCCATAAGCCCTGACACACCAGCAGTTGGAAAAATCAGATACTCCCACAGAGGAGCAGCCTGTAAACTCACACCGCTTGACAATGGCATGATAAAATGCGTATTTGATGAGCCACAGCGTGCCATGACACCAGGGCAGGCAGCCGTTTTCTACCAGGATGACCATGTACTCTGCGGTGGAACAATCGAGAAAATATAAAAATCCCGAGGTTATCAGGAAAGATAGCCTCGGGATTTTTTGTATATTTCTACACCCTCTCGTAAAATTCTGGAGGCTTCATCACCTCGCCCCTTTTCAATAAGTTGCGTAAAAAGAATAATCTTCTTTAATGATTTCTCTATACCATAATTTTGCACATAGTCAGTCCAAAATGGCACTACAGCAGGAGTCAGTGCATTTAAAACCAGCGGAGTGATTGTATTCCCACTAAGATGCAGGATTGTGCGGTGATAACAGTACAGAGCGTTTGCAATATCTTCGTCTGAAGCTTGTGGATTATTAGCAATTTTTTGTGCCTTGGATTCCCATTGATGCAGGATGACAATATCATCTGTTGTATGCTGTGCCCCCAAAATTTCAAGGGCGGGACATTCGAGATAGCATCGAAAGTCAAGTAGGCTGCAGGCGGTGTGTTTGTCCAATTTTCGGGCATTACGATTCATTATTGCAATAAGTGTGTCAATATTGCCATTAGTAGAATAATCGTTTACAGTAACCCCCTTTCTTGAAACAACATCTAAAAAACCACAGCGGGCAAGCTCACGTATACCTTCATGTACAACCGTTTTACTGACTTTCATCTCGTCAGCCAGCTCTCTTTCAGAGGGCAGCTTATCACCAGCTTTTAATTCTCCTGATAAAATAAGATCTTCCATACGATTAATGAATAATTCCTTCATAGAAGGAGCAATAATTTCTCCAAACTGCATAATTCCTCCAATCCACTGGTCAGACCAGAACCATAAAAATATGAGAGCTATTTTTTGCTATTATGTCAATATAATCTTTTATATTTATACTTTAAAATCTATCATATGAAAACACAGTGCACAAGTGTTAAAAAAATAACAAAGTATAAATCCAAAACCAGAATAACTGGTCTGGGCAGAACGGAGGAAATATGGATACACAGGTCAAAGTAAAGCCGATAGGTCTTATTGATATGTTGAAGTTTAAAAATCAGGTTGCTGAACGTGAAAAAGTAATTGCACAGGCAGAGGCAAAAGACTTTCCGAAAAAATATCGCACCAATGAAAAGGTTCGTCTGCTGCATCCGGAAAAGCAGGAACTGGTAGTGACTGATATTATAGTGCATAGTAATGATGTAAAAACAATTGTGATGAAAACTGCATCGGGAGAGCCGGCAGCTTATTTTAGAGCTGGACAGTATTTGAGTTTTACAATGCAGATTGGAGAGAGTGTGTTTACACGTCCAATATCTATTTGCAGCAGTCCAAAAGAAGCACTGCAGGGACAATATGCAATTACTGTTAAAAGAGCAGGATTTGCAAGCGATGAAATATTAGACAATTGGAAAATTGGTCAGAGTGTAACAGCAAGTGCCCCGCTTGGCAATTTTTATTACACAAAGCTGCGTGACGCAAAGAAGGTAATAGGACTGGCTGGAGGCTCAGGTATTACTCCTTTTTTATCTATGGCACTTGCAGTTGCTGATGGAACAGAAGATTTTTCGTTGACTATCCTCTATGGAAGCAGGTCAAGAGAAGATATTTTGTTTGGCGATATTCTGGCTGACTGTGAGAAGAGAAGTGGAGGAAAAGTAAAAGTAGTTCATGTGCTCAGCAATGAAGAGGTAGAGGGCTACGAGCACGGCTTCTTAACCAAAGAATTAATTGAAAAGTACATGGGTGAGGATCAGTGCAGCATTTTCATCTGCGGACCACAGGTTATGTACAATTTCTTAATGCAGGAAATCAGTGGACTGAATTTAGAACGCAAGTGGATACGCCGTGAATTGTTTGGAGCATCCAAGACACCATGGAAGTTACCGGGATATCCGCAGGAAGCACAGGGACAGCAGTACAATGTTACATTGGTACAGTGCGGAAAAGAATACTCGTTTACTGTAAACGCAGATGAAAGCCTGTTGATTGGAATTGAGCGTGCGGGAATTTCGGCTCCTTCACATTGTAGAAGTGGAGAGTGTGGATGGTGTAGAAGCAGACTGCTATCTGGAAACGCATTTATTCCGGATGAGACCGATGGAAGACGTGCCGCAGACAAGGAGACAGGATATATTCATCCATGCGTCAGCTATCCTATCTCAGATTTGAAATTAGAAATTCCATTGGCATAGTGAGGAGGAAAAATGATGAAAACATATGATTGCGTTATTATAGGAGCAGGTAATGGCGGAATGTCCGCTGCATGTCAGATGGCATTGGCAGGAAAAAAGATTTTATTAGTGGAAAAACATAATATGCCAGGTGGATGTGCCAGCAGTTTTATACGTGGAAGATTTGAGTTTGATGCTTCACTGCATGAATTTTGTGACTGGGGTTCAGAAGATGATATGGGAGATTCACGCAGACTGATTGAGACAGTATATGGAATCGATATTCCATGGAAGTCTGTACCAACAGCATATCGTGTAATAGGAAAGAGTCGTAGTGGACGTGAGATGGATGTAGTTATGCCGGATGGCGTTGAAAATTATATAGACGCTATTGAACAGGCGGTGCCAGGAAGCAGACCTTCATTGGAAACATTCTTTGCAGTATGTGAGGAAACCATGAAGGCATTAGCATATATCAGCCAGAGCGGAGGACAGCCGGACAGTAAATATTTACAGAGTGAGTTCCCGAACTTCCTGCGTACAGCAGCGTATCCATTTAATGAAGTCTGCCGTGCAATGAAGATTCCGGTTGAAGCGCAGGATATTATCAATACCTACTGGCCATATCTGGGCTGCGACTGTGAGACATTGTCTTTTATGCATTATTGTCTGTGTGTATATAAATACATTCGTCGTGGTGCATATATTCCTGAAAAAACAGTGCATCAATTGTCTAATGCTATGATTGAAAGAATTAGAGAACTGGGTGGAGAGATTTGGTTCCATACAAAGGCTACAGAGATTTTATTTGAAGGAGACCAGATTTGTGGTGTTCGTACCACTGCTGGAGATGTGGCAACAAAGTATGTTATATCAAATGCTTATCCAAGCATGGTGTATGGAAATATGGTGCCTAAAAATCTTGTTCCAGAAAGGCAGAAGAAATTAAATGAAGCAAGACATGAAAGTATGCGTTTCTTTAATATTTATCTGGGATTGAACCGCAGCATTGAGGAATTAGGCATCAAGGATTATGCAATCTTTAACGGCAGAACAATGGATTCTGTACAGACTGCAAAGGATATGTGTGATTTTAAAGATAATGATTACAATATTTTTGTCTGCTATAATGTTGCTAATCCTGATTTCTCGCCAGAAGGAACATGTGCAGTTACTCTGCTTGGTATTTTCCGCAAGGACGTATGGGCTGATGTGGCAATAGAGGATTATTATAAGAAAAAGGAAGAGTATGCGTTACGTCTGATTGAATCCTTTGAAAAGAAAACAGGCATCCATCTACAGGAATACATTGAGGAAATTGAAATTGCAACACCTTGGACATTTGCCAGATATCTGGGAACTCCAAAGGGAACCTGTTATGGCTACGATAATAATGAGTGGGACGGTTTAATGGCACGTCTTATGAGTATACGAAGTGATTTAAACACACCACATCTCTATTTTGGATGTGCAGCAGATGCAAATTCTAATGGTTATAATATGACTTATGTAGGAGGAAGTACAGCAGCAAAATTATGTCTTGCTGATATGGCGAAAGAAGTACAGTAGAATAGAAGCTAAGACAATTAAAAGGGCTTTGCCGATAATCTGGCAGAGCCCTTTAACTATGCTTATTGAGTAATGGATTCTGGCATATATTTATCCAGAGTGTGAACTGTTTCAAGCAGATGATCCAGTTTTGAATTGGCGGTTTCTGTATTGCTGCTGTTTTCACCTGCGATAGCACTTACAGCCTCAGAGCTGGCAGAAACCTCTTCTGTTACTGCGGACAGCTGTGAAATACTGTCTATTATGGCGTTGTTTGAAGTCAACAGAGTAGAAGATGCCTGACGTATATCGGCAATTGTTGTTGTGGTATTCACAACATGCTGTTGTACAGTAGAAAAGATTTCTTCACTTGCGGCAATAATATCATTTTGTCTTGTAACGGCCTGTTGTGTAGTATCAACAGACTGAGAGACATTTTGAGTTTCATTGTTGAGCTCTTTAATTAAATTCATAATTTTTTCGGTAGCACTACGGGTTGTCTCAGAGAGCTGACGTATTTCCTCGGCAACAACGGCGAAGCCTTTGCCAGCTTCTCCGGCACGGGCTGCCTCAATAGAAGCATTTAGTGCAAGCAGATTGGTCTGGTCTGATATTTTCAGTATCTCATCTGTAAAAGAGCTTATATCCTGAGTCTTGGCTGACAGTGTTTCCATGGCTCTGACAGCAGAATCACTCTTGTGAGAGATAAGTTGTGATTGTGCATTTAAATTCTGCATTTGCTCCATGCCGTTTTTGACATATTCCTGAATAGATGAAAAAGCCTGCTCTACAGTGTTGACTTCGTTTACAACCTGTTGAATATTATCTGAAATAGCCTGGGTCATCAAAATCTGATGTTCTACACTCTCGCAGGTGTTCTGGTTTCCAAGACTAACTTCATTAATGGATTGAGAAACCTGTTCAGATGAGGTTTTTAAATCTGAAATAATTGTACCAACCTCATGTGAGCCCTGCTGTACTTCCTGAGCAATGTAGAGTACTTCATCAAGTATGTGTTTCTGCTCTTCCTGTTTGTCAGAAATAATGGCGGCGGAAGCCAGATGAAAGGCTCGATTTAACTTGGACACACGAATAATTGCAAAGGTAAATACACTCGTAACAATGATTGATAAAAGGAAAGAGGTCTTAAGTGAAGCAGGAACTGTTGTGGAGTGTAGAACAATTCCGGTTTTTAACAGCAAAAGAACATATAAGCACAGGCTGAAAATATTGCTTGTGCGGGTATCCTCGTACATAATAGTTACTATGCTTAATCCGTATGCCATAATTCCCACACCTATATTATCGCAGCCCAGATTTACAATAAGATATAAAAGCAGATTAAAAAATAGCATGCCATATTTGGCTGCCTTTAAATAGTGCCAGTTGACAAAGGAAAGAAGGAAACCATAAATGGTTGATATTATAGTTAAAGCAATAGCGGCAATCAGAAAGCTGTTTGTGTTTGTTGCTAAAATTCCCGGATCAAGCAGCAACAACAAAATTGATGCAATGCTGACACACAGCCCGCCTACGAATATATAACGATTTGCAATTTTAAAGCGGCGCTCCGTATTGGCAAGACCGCGGTCAATAGTCTGTTTCATGTCAAATACCCCCATAAATATTTTTAATACATAGATAAATATTATTATAGCAAAGCGACATAAGTACTAATACTGTGTAAATGACAGAAAAGCGGAGGGAAAATTTGTGCGTGACTGGTCAGACCAATACCACATTGGGCTAGTTATCAAGTGTAAGATGCCTGATTCCAGCAAAAATACCATTGCTGGTAAGTTCCTTTATTATACATACATAATCCTCAATCGGGGACTGCATATCGTCATAAATCCATTCTTCAATCAGAGATGACATTGTGGATAGATAGTATCGAACCAGTAAGTGTTCCTGTTTAGGCGAAAGTGAGACTTCCTTATCAGAGGTATTTTTCATGAGCTGTAATGAATCTTTTACATAAAGTGAAAGCTCAATCTCGAAATCCTGTCTGAACTGCCAGCGGATGTCATCTGCATATTTAGAGGAAAGACATTTTTTTATGAATATCTTGTTTTCATTTATTACATGAAGAAAGTTAACGAGGACTGTATCCCATTCATAAGGCTTTATTCGTCCTGAAACGTTTTGAGTAAAGCTATTGTGAAAAATAAAACAAAGCAGGGCAGAGATACCTGAAAAATGATTATAAAAGGTTTTACGATTGATTTCTGATGCATTAACGAGCTCAGCTACAGTTATCTGGTCTAACTCTTTTTGCAACATCAAACTTTGTAATTCATGGATTAAAACATGGTCTATACATTTTGCCATTAGGAACACTCCTTCTTCAGAATATAATTTTTGCTTTTTGTACCACTTGTGGGACAAAATTAAAAAATGTCCCATTGCCTTTGCCCTATATTTCCTTAAGATTAACATAAAGAATATCCATATAAGTGAAAGATGGGAGAGGTTTTTATGCAGACAGAGACACAATTTTTATCAAAGGACGGAAATCATAAAATACATGCAGTAATCTGGAAACCTGAAAATGTCCAGATTCGTGCGGTTTTACAAATAAGTCACGGCATGATGGAATATATTGAACGTTATCATGATTTTGCCACATACATGAATGCAAATGGATTTCTGGTTGTTGGAAACGACATGCTGGGGCATGGACATTCTGTAAATCAAAAATCTGAGCTCGGTCATATTCCTGAAAAAAACGGAGCCGACATTATTGTGGAGGATATGCACCAGCTGCGCAAAATTACTCAACAACAGTATGGTGATTTACCATATTTTATGCTTGGACACAGTATGGGCTCTTATATGCTCCGCCGCTATCTGACTGTACACGGCAAGGGGCTGGCAGGTGCCATTATTATGGGCACAGGAACAGTGGAAAATGCTGCTGCAAAGATGGCGATGGTTGTTTGCAGACTGACAGCTGGCATACACGGATGGAAATATTGTAGTCCTATGGTGGAAAAAATGACGAGGGGTGGCAGCTTTAAGGCATTCTGCAGTGATGACAGTCAACCGCAAAACAGCTGGCTGACTAAAGACATCAATATTGTAAAAAAATATTATTCAGACCCTCTGTGTACATTTCCTTTTACCTTGGGGGCATATGCATGTTTATTTGATACTGTTTATTATGATAATCAATTAGAGCATGTACAAAAAATACCAGAAAATCTTCCAGTAGTATTTCTTTCTGGTGC
>CAVKUD010000117.1:0-9164 GCA_963659315.1 Senegalimassilia sp.
GCTGTCTCTTGACGTCAAACACTTTTATGCTATAATCAAGTCAGAGGATAGCGACGTTGATCAGCTATCGTGGTATTGAAGCGATTGACTGTTTCGGTATGCAGCCGATTGTGGAGCCTGACCTTGGGTTATGCGGTAACCTCAAACCGAATAGGTTCTTTAGGACTGAATGAAAACGCTTTTCAAGAGCCTTGCATATGTAAGGCTCTTGATTTTTACGACAAGGATGAATTATTACATGGATATTTTACAACAGTCAGCGGTAGCTTGGAAAGAAATCTTTAACTATCGCTATTTATTCACCTATGGATATAGAAAACAGCTATATCCCATCACTCTTACTTTCTCAATGGAAGATTATCCCCATCTTGCTGGTTTTCAATATACCAAAGACATTTCCCTTCCAAATTATTCTTCTGCTAAGATAGCAGACCGAATACTTGAAGGAAAAATATCATTTGATAAAATTCAAAAAGCTGATTATTTAATATCAAGTCATTTCAATATTGACAATTTCATTTTTATAATCAAAGCCAACTCCCAAAATGAATTAAAATGTGACTTCCTTTGCTGTTCAATATTTGAAAAAGGCAATCGTAATTATGAAGCCAATCAACGCAGCCTTGCATTACTAAAAAAAGAACGAATTTACATTCCAACCAATACAACTGACATTCTATTTAACAAACTAACTTAATAAGGAGTTTTTATTTTTCCTCCACAACCTGAAAGATGAAAAATTTAAGATAATAGCTCTCTGGTACATTAGCCGAATTCGCCCACAAAATCGGATGATCTGGTCCCTGTGTCCTGAACTCTATCTGTCTCAGCCTCTTGTGAGTCGCCTTGGCTGCCTCCTTGATGGTCTTTGCCAGAAGCTCCTGTGTCATAAAATGTGAGCATGAGCAGGTGGCAAAATATCCACCATCCTTCACAAGCTTAAGTCCCTTCATGTTTATTTCACGGTAGCCCTTTATGGCATTTTTTGTTGCTTCCCTTGATTTGGTAAATGCCGGTGGGTCAAGGATTACCACATCATATTTTTCTCCTGCTGCTGCAAGCTTTGGCAGTTCATCCAGGACATTTGCTGCACGGAATTTAACCACGTCACTGAGTCCGTTTCTGGCTGAGTTTTCTGTAGCCTGTGCCACTGCGTACTCTGAGATGTCAAGTCCTGTGACTTCCTTTGCTCCCGCTATGCCGGCGTTTAAGGCAAAGGTGCCCATATGCGTGAAGCAGTCCAGCACTCTCTTGCCCTTGCAGATTCTTTGCATTGCAAGCCTGTTGTATTTCTGGTCGAGGAAAAAGCCTGTCTTTTGCCCATCCTTTACGTCCACCAGATACTTGACGCCGTTTTCTACGATTTCAACATGAGGGTCAAACTCATCCTCTGTCAGTCCATCCACATGCCAGAGCAGCTTCTTTACCTTTGCAAGCCCTTCCTTGGTTCTCTCGTTTGCATCGCTTCGCTCGTAGACTGCCCTGATGTTTATTCCATCTTCCTTCATTATTTTAATAAGAAGCTTTACTATCATTTCCTTTAAAGTGCAGGCTTCGTCACAGTTTTCCACAAGCGCAGTCTCCATTCCCAGAGTTAAACACTCCAGCACCAGAATATCCTCATATTTGTCGATAGTTATTCCTGGCAAAAAATCAGCCTCACCAAAGACCACTCTACAGCTTGACAAATCCACTGGCTGCATTACGTTTTTACGATAATCCCAGGCATTTTGCACTCTCATCTGGAGAAACGCTTCATCTATTGCCTGATTTGCCTTTCTGGTCAGCATCCTCACCCTGATTTTAGAGTTCTGGTTTATGTAGCCTCTTCCCATCTGGTAACCGTCAAAATCATGCACATTTACGATTTCACCATTTTTGAATGTACCTGTTATTGTGTCTATCTCGTTGTTGAAAATCCATGCACCACCTGCTTTTATGGTGCGTCCCTCGCCTTTTTTCAAAGTTACTATTGTATTATTCTGCATATTTATCCTCTCTTATTCCTATAAGTACAACTCTGATTTATCCTCTTGCTTTGTTACTTTGTACACTGGCAGGTTTATTTCTCCCAGACTATATTCAGCTTAAGTGCTTCCTTATTATTTTATAACAGGCTTCTCTGCACGATTAACCACATATATGCCTGCGCACACCAGGACCAGCGACACCAGACAGTTGATTCCCAGTGCATCCTTCTCCGACAACAGCCATGCCGACAGCAGCACTCCAAAGACTGGATTCATAAATCCAAACACAGCCACCCTCGACACTGGATTATACTTGAGCAAAATCCCCCACAGCGAATATGCCACGGCAGACACCATTGCAAGCCACAGGAGCATTCCAAATGCAGGTGCATCAAAACCTGTCACATGTCCGCCTGCCACTCTGCCACATATTATCATGATGATTCCGCCCAGCACAAACTGATAGCCGCTCAGCATGACAGGGTTCTCTGTCTTTGAATACTTCTTTAAAAATACAGATGAAAAGGCATATGACACTGTTGATAAAAATATAAAGCCCTCACCCAGCAACGAAAAATTCATATCCAGTCCAATCAAGGCTCCGTTTGCCCCCACATTTAAGTTGACCAGCACAACACCTGCAAAGCCTATGACACAGCCTATTATCTTGCTTGTGGTGAATTTTTCCTGCCTGAATATGACGCATGCCACTATCAGCGCAACAAAGACATTCATTCCCTCTATAATCGAAGCCTTGACCCCTGTTGTGTGGGCAAGTCCTATATAGAAAAACAGATACTGGATGACAGTCTGCAAAAGTGACAGCCAGAGTATTTTAGGCACTGCTTTTTGGGATGGCACAAGAAGCTTCCGCTGTGAAAAGCTTCCTATTATAATAGCAAGCAGACCAGCCAGTGTAAATCTGTAACCAGCATACAGTATCTGGGAAGCACTGTCATTTGCCGCAATATCCATCATGCTGTAACCTATCTTGATGCATGGAAAGGCGCTGCCCCAGAGGGCACAGCAGATTAATGCGCCTACCCAGACCACTATTGTATTGGTTAGAAATTTTTCTTTTCCTATTTTCTTCTTACTCATTATATTTCCTTATCATACTTTCTATATATTATTTTCACATACCAAGCTTTCCATTTAAACTTTCGCTAACCGAATCACATACACTTGTTTCTCAGAAAACAATATGAACTGCTACGGGGTTCCATAATCTCCGAAACGGAAATCTCTTTTTGATTATGCACACCCTATCTGCGATTAAATCCCGTAGCTAACTTCATATTTTTTATGAGGAACAAGTGTATGCGATTCGGTCTTCAAAGTTTAGAATATGGAAAGCATCTCTCATCATTCTTTCCATGTCATCTTACCATAAAATTGTATCAAATGAACATGAAATGTAGTAAAATATACTTATCAACCAGATGCAGGAGGAGTACTCATGATTTCTATTAGTTTATGTATGATTGTAAAAAACGAAGCCGAAATTCTCGCCAGATGCTTAGACAGCTTAGCAGGCTTGATGGACGAAATAATAATCGTAGATACAGGCTCCACAGACGATACCAAAGAGATTGCCAGACAATACACTGATTTAGTGTACGATTTTTCATGGTGCGATGACTTTGCTGCCGCAAGGAATTTTTCATTTTCCAAGGCTAGCAAGGAATACATCTATGCGCCTGATGCTGACGAGGTTTTGGACGAGACAAACAGGCGGCGTTTTCAGATTTTAAAATCTGCCCTTCTACCTGAAATTGAAATCGTCACCATGAAGTACATAACTCCTGCCCAGTATAATACCGTACAAAACGCCAGCAGTGATATACGCCCTAAGCTTTTCAAAAGGCTCCGTACCTTCACCTGGATTAATCCAGTTCACGAGACAGTCAGACTTGACCCGATTGTCTACGACAGCGATATAGAAATCCAACATCTGCCACAGTCATTTCACGGCAAGAGGGATTTTACCATATTCAAGCGCTCTATAGAGAAAAACGGCACTCTGCCTAAAAATATTACAACCATGTATGCCAAGGAGCTTTTGAAATGTGGCAATCTGGATGATTTGTCAGAAGCTGCACCATTCTTTGAACACATATATGCCAAGGCTCCGGATGAGGAATCCACCTGCATACTTGCCAGGTATTACCGTCTCAAGGAACAGACCGATAAATTTTTCTCTGTTGCCCTTAAAAATGTGGCAATCAACGGCTACAGTGAGGTCTGCTCTGAGCTGGGTGCTTATTATCTGGCAAAAAGAGACTATGATGAGGCAATCCTGTGGTTTTACAATGCCGCCTTTGAGACCAAGCCTGTTTTAGACGTGGAGACCGGCGGTGTCATCCCACTTAACGGGCTTGCCGATACATATGCAGAGATGGCAAATGCCAAAAGAAAAACTCTTGAATCCCTGCCTCCTTCAAGCCATGGCAAATTTGCCGGCGATGAAAGCCTTATTAAGCAGCTTGAGGATGAGGCATACAAGTATCGCAAGATGGCAGAAGAATGGATGCTGCCTGACGAATAAACTGGCACTTGTAAAACATGCCAGCAAATGATACAATAACCTTAATTGATATTTTTTTAACAAAGTCATATAGATTAAGGAGGCTGTTATGAATTTTCAGGATGAATACAGACAAAAACTTGTTTCTGCTGATGAGGCAGTCAAAATCATCAAATCTGGTGATTGGGTTGATTATGGATGGTGTACAGGCACTCCAGACGCACTGGACAAGGCTCTCGCAAAGCGTACTGACGAGCTGAAGGACATTAACCTTCGTGGAGGTATTCTTTTGAAGCTCCCTGCTGTTTTCGAGAGAGAGGATGCTGGTGAGCATTTCACATGGAACTCATGGCATATGTCAGGTATTGAGAGAAAGCTCATCGCAAGAGGCTGCTCTTACTACTCTCCAATCCGCTATTCAGAGCTTCCAAGATACTACCGTGAATCATCTACACCAACAGATGTAGCTATGTTTCAGGTTGCACCTATGGATGCCCATGGTTACTTCAATTTCGGACCTAATGCTTCTCATCTTGGCGCAATGTGCCAGAAGGCAAAGCACATTATCGTTGAGGTAAACAAAAACATGCCTAGATGTCTGGGCGGCACAGAGGTAGGTGTACATATTTCAGATGTAACATACATTGTAGAGGGCGAGAATCCACCAATCGGCGAGCTTGGTGCTGGCGGTCCTGCAACAGAAGTTGACAAAAAGGTTGCAGAGCTTATCGTTGACCAGATTCCAAATGGTGCCTGCTTACAGCTGGGTATCGGTGGAATGCCAAATGCTGTTGGTTCTCTTATCGCAGAGTCAGACCTCAAGGATCTGGGTGTAAATACTGAGATGTATGTAGATGCTTTTGTCGATATTTCAAGAGCTGGCAAAATCACTGGTGCCCACAAGAGCATAGACCGTTATCGCCAAACCTACGCTTTCGGTGCTGGTACACAGAAGATGTACGATTTCATGGACGAAAATCCAGAGCTTATGAGTGCGCCTGTTGAGTACACAAATGATATAAACACCATTGCTTCCCTTGATAACTTTATCTCTATTAATAACTGTGTAGATATTGATATCTTCGGACAGATTAGTGCTGAGTCATCAGGAACAAAGCATATCAGTGGTGCAGGCGGACAGCTTGACTTCGTATTAGGTGCTTACCTGTCAAAAGGTGGAAAGAGCTTCATGTGCTGCTCTTCTACATTCACAGACAAGCAGGGTGTAATGCATTCCCGTATCCGTCCTACACTTGCGGAGGGTTCTATCGTTACAGATACCCGTGCTAATTCACACTATCTGGTTACAGAGTATGGTATGGTAAATGTAAAGGGACTTTCTTCTTGGCAGAAGGCTGAGGCAATTATCTCTATTGCACATCCTGATTTCAGGGATGAGCTGATTAAAGAGGCTGAGAAGATGAAGATTTGGAGACGGTCAAACAAATAGAATTGTTTGGATGTGTAATCTTGGTTTGTGTGCTTCCCGCTTGAGGGATTTTGGTAATCTCCTAGCATACAGTTATTTGGCAGAAAAAATATGAAGTCAGCCACGGGATGTAATCGAGGATAGGGCTTACAGGGTTTGTAGGGTTTAGACGTTGCCTTGGTTAATGGTACCCCGTGGCAGTTCATATTTTGTTCTGACAAACAACTGTATGCTATACGATTATCGAAGGGTTTCTTGCGGGAAGCTTTTTACGGATATAGCACTATATATGCTGACACACGACAGTGGGACTTCAATATCTTGGAAAAAGGAAACAATTTATGAGTAATAGCAATAAAACAACAAATGCAACTGAACATATACATGTGGTGGATGATGGTTCTGTGATTTCTCACAGCCATGATGAGCATATTTGCAACGATACTCTCAACCACAATAACGGACATAACGGTGAACACACTCACAGCGATATGCTTAGTCATAATGCTGAACATAGTCACGACAATATGCTCAACTGTGATGATGAACACGCTCACGATAATATGCACAACCATGATGAGCACATTTGCGACAATACTCACAACCACAATGACGAACATACACATGATGATTCCCACAACCATAACGGTGAGCACACACATAACGGTTCTCACCCACATCACCACGAGAACACCAAGGCTGTCCTGAATCGTATGAGCCGTGCAATCGGTCACATGGAGTCCATCAAGACCATGATTGAGAATGGGCGTGACTGCACCGAGGTGCTGGTTCAGATTGCGGCTGTCCGCTCTGCTATTAATAATGTAGGAAAAATCATTCTTGAGGATCACATCAACCACTGTATTGTGGATGCTGTGGAGACTGGAGACGAGCAGGCTCTCAAGGATTTAAACGATGCTATCGAGAAGTTCGTCAAATAATATATAGTACTTTTGGCTTTATTAAAACCATCAATTTCTGTCAGGGATTGGTGGTTTTGTCATATTTTGTTCATTTTTTATTCACATTTTACAATAACCCTCGCTTTACGCCTTTTTTTTCATATATTATTGCTCTTGTTTTTGTTATTATTTTTGACTATATTTTTACGTAGTGAAATTGGAGGTAAATATGAAGAAAATTTTAGATAAAACAAAATCCGTCTTTGTAAAAATAGGACGCTTCTTATTTGTTAAGAAGGAGAAGGAACACTCAGCAAGATACAACAAAATCATTGACACAATGAATAAATACTCGCTTGTAGGTCATGCACTTATAGCACTTGCAATCGTATTTTTAGTTGAGGTAATTTCAAGAAGAGATTTAATATCAGCATTCCAGTTTGTGGGAACACATACACTTGCTTACCTTTATAACTCTTTCCTTGTATTTGCATCACTGACACTGGTTTACTTTTTCAGGAGAAGAGCTTTCTGGAGAGTTGTTATATCAGGTTTCTGGACAATACTTGGAATCATAAACGGCTGTGTACTTTCAAACCGTGTAACACCTTTTGGATATACTGATTTGAAATGTATCCCAGAGCTTTTTGCAATGAACAACACAAGCTACTTTACAGCTGAGCAGGCTACTATCGTGGTATTTGGACTTGGTGCATTTGCACTTTTCCTCGTAGCACTCTTCATCAAGGGACCTCGTTATCAGGGAAAGCTTCATTATGTAATGTACCCAATTGCCTGCCTGTCATTATTCTTTGTAGGTATTCCACTTACAACTAATGCAGCACAGAGTACAAATGTAGTAGCTGATTATTACACCAACATCGCCCAGGGCTATGAAGACTATGGATTTGTATACTCTTTCTCATCAAGTGTGGTAGACAGAGGTATGCAGAAGCCAGATAACTATTCAGAAGATACTATCGCAGCTATTGAGACAAATGTTGAGACTGCTGCTGAGCAGACCACAACAAACGGAACAGATGGTCCAAACATCATTTGTGTACTTTTAGAGTCATTCTGTGACCCAGAGGAAATCAACTTCCTTGAGACAAGTGAGGATCCTATTCCTACATTCCACTACCTCGAGGATAATTTCTCAAGCGGTTATCTCACAGTACCAGTAGTTGGAGCAGGAACAGCAAACACAGAGTTTGAGGTACTTACTGGAATGAGCATGCAGTATTTCGGAACAGGCGAGTACCCATACAAGACAATACTTAAGAAAACAGATTGTGAGGCAATTGCTTCCGACCTGTCAAAGATTGGCTATTCAACACACGTTGTACATAACAACGGTGGTAACTTCTATAGCCGTGCAAACGCATTTTCAATGATGGGCTTCGATACTTTCACAAGTAAGGAGCTTATGAATATCACAGCACTCACTCCAAACGGCAGCTGGTCAACTGATGATATTCTTGTAAACGAGACAATGAAGACCCTTGATGCTACACCAGGATCTGATTTTACTTATACTATTACAGTTTGTACACATGGTGATTACCCAACAGAGCCAGTCATCGAAAATCCTGCAATTACAGTATCAGGTGTAGATGATGAGGCACAGGCAAACCAGTGGACATATTATGTAAACCAGCTTAATGCTTCAGACAGATTTATTTCATCACTTATTGATAGACTTTCACAGCGTGATGAGGACACAGTTGTTGTAATGTTTGGAGACCATCTTCCTACAATGGGACTTACAGATGATGATATGAAGTCAGGAAGCATTTACAAGACAAAATACATCACATGGAACAACTTCGGACTTGAGAAAAAGGATGCAGACCTTTACGCATACCAGTTACTTGCTTCAATCACAGATTCAGTTGGTATCCATGAGGGAACAATCTTCAATTACCACCAGACACAGTCTGACAGCGCAACCTACCTTGAGGGACTTGAGAATTTACAGTACGATATCCTCTATGGAAAACGCTACTGCTACAACGGAGAAGACCTCTACCCAGCATCAGACCTTGTAATGGGAATTGACGACGTTGAGATAACAGACATCAGACCATCTGCTATCGAGAATAAGATTTACATCTACGGTAAAAACTTCACACAGTCCAGCCGAGTATTCATAAATGGTGAGAAGGTTTCATGTACACAGGTATCTACTGGAATGCTTTCTATCAACAAGGATGCCCTGTCGGATGGTGATACAGTAGTAGTAAACCAGATGGGTTCAAGCAATACAGTATTCAGAAGCTCAAATGAGTGGACTTACCTGGATCCAAATGTAGAGCATGAGACAGGAACTGAGGTTT
>CAVKUD010000118.1:0-9123 GCA_963659315.1 Senegalimassilia sp.
TCTCAGTTGCTTCAGGTGGTGGTACAGGACGTACACTTCACCCAGATAACATGGCTGCAGGACCAGCTTCATACGGTATGACAGATACATTAGGACGTATGCATTCAGATGCACAGTTCGCAGGATCTTCATCAGTTCCAGCTCACGTAGAGATGATGGGACTTATCGGAATGGGTAACAACCCAATGGTTGGAGCTACAGTTGCAGTTGCAGTTTCTGTTGAGGAAGCAGCAACAGCTGGAAAGTTCTAAGATAAGTTTTAGAAATTATTATAAGGACAATTTAGGTTGTTTAACAGCCTGAGTTGTCCTTATTTTTATGCCAATGTATGCAAGAAAAGCTGCCAGAACAGCACTTAGGTAAATACGGGACAAGCATAAATCCGTCATATGCCATTTTTAAATGTAGAATTATAGAACATTATAGTGTATTATAATTATTAAAAGACTGTTAATAAATCATAAGAGGTTTATGGAAATGGAAAACAACAAAAGACCACTGATATTCAGTCAGAACGTCACAAAAGTTAACAGAGGTCTGGTAAATATTCTTGCCTGTTCAGCGGTGATTATTCTGATCATGGCTGTCTTATCCTATGTTGGATTTTTTGAGTTTGGCAGGACATACACGCTTATTCTGCTTATTGCAGGACTAATCGTGTGTCTCACACCCAAAATCCTTATCAGGTTTCTGCCGGATGACTTCATGAAATACTATATGATGATATCAGTTGCGGTTTTTATAGGCATTATCGGCACGGATAAAAACATTGGTGTATACATAACCTATGCTCTGGTTCCCATACTGAGCTGCCTGTATTTTGAGCCGGCATTTGTGCTGAAATCATCTGCCTTATCCTATATAGTCATGATTGTCTCTGTATATTTTGTGTCAGCAAATATGCCGGAGGTATTATATCAGGGACGGCCGAGGATGCAGATGTTTGTGGCATACGCAGCGGGTTATACCATGGAATATATTCTGGTCACAATTGGACTTTACAATATAGTAAAGAGGGCAGAGCATCTGGTGGCATATGTCAACTACGAGGAAAAAGAAAAGCAGATGCTTAATGCCTTGTGTGTGGACTACACGGCTGCCTACTGCTGTGATTTGATGAATGATTCCATGGAGCTGATTAAGGAACGCAGCTTCACTCATTCAGCCCATTCCAGAAAATACAGAGAGGATTTAGAATCCTTTTCCCAGTGGATTAAGTACTGCTATGCAAATGTGATTGTAAAAGAGACAGCCCCGGATTTCTTAAAGACCTTTAATGCACAGAATCTCATGGAACGTCTTAAGAAAGAGGATAGCTTTACCTACAGACACAGGACTATCCCAAACGAGGCTGGCATGGAATATTTTGAAACTGTTGTTGTAAGGCTTTATACTGATGAGCAAAGCTTCAAAATAATTATGGGTTACCGCCCGATTGATAAGATAATTGTAGAAGAGGAAAACCATATCCTCAGACAATTTCTGCTATCGCAATAATTATAAATGGAGTTGAGTTACATTATGGATATAAACAGATTGAAGAGAAATAAATGGCTGTTAATCAGAACTGTAATTTTTTTCTTTGTTATACTTATATTGTGCCATTTGGGGTTTGAACTGTTTAATAAATTTCAGGAGAAAGAGGGTAAGCTTGAGGCTACCTATACCGCAGAGGCTTCAGTCAGGAATCTCGAGACCCAGATAGGACGCTATCTTGAGAATTCAGACCTGCTAAAAAATATTATTTCATCAGGCCACACCATGAATGAGGAAGAGTTTAACAAGATTACCAGTCTGATGATAAAGGATAAGGACACGATAGAAGCCTATGAGCTTGCGCCAGACGGAATAGTGGAGTTTGCCTATCCCTATGAGGGCAATGAGAAGGCTATAGGACTTAACATGCTTGAAATGAAGGAGCGAAAGGCAGAAGCCCAGAAGGCAAAGGAGAGCGGCAAATACACTATAGCAGGTCCCTTTGAGCTTAGACAGGGCGGAATAGGTGCTATAATTTTTGACCCTATATATGTGGATGATGAATTCTGGGGCTTTTCAATGCTTGTTCTCAACTGGGACAGCTTCCTAAACGAATTGCAGATTGATAAGCTGCAGGAGGCTAATTATCAGTTTGATGTCTGGAAGATGGATTCTGAGGGCAACAAGGTCACTATCATGAATGATGGATATGGTGACATAGAAAATGCTTTGACTGTGCCATGCAGTGTGCCGAATGACACATGGTATTTTGATATATATCCAAAGGCTGGCTGGATTCCTGTGCGTATCAGAGTGCTTGAAGTGACGCTCAGCATGGCTTTTGCAGCGTTTTTTGCTTTCATTTATTTGCAGGCAGAGCTTAGAAAAAATCATGAGAATGCCTATGCCAGGGCACTTGAGAAGTCAGCTAAGCAGGCAAATGCGGCAAACGAGGCTAAGACACAGTTTTTACTGAACATGAGCCATGACATCCGTACCCCTATGAATGCCATAATTGGTTATTCGGAGCTGCTTGAGGATAATCTCGACTCAAACGATAAGGCTTTGGGCTATGTAGAGAAGATAAAGGAATCAAGTGATTTGCTGCTGTCTCTCATCAATTATGTCCTTGAGATGGCAAGGATTGAGAGCGGTAAAATGGTGCTCAAGGAGGAAACTGGCAATTTTAAGAACTTTATAAAAGTGTTAAATGCTGCCATTGAGCCACAGGTAGACAAGAAAAATCTGGATTTTATATGTGATTTTGATATAAAGCATGAGAATATCGTCTGCGACATAACCAAATTCAGGGAGGTAGTGCTTAACATTTTAAGCAATGCTGTTAAATATACACCTGACAATGGCAGAATCTTATTTTCCATAAAAGAGCTTGAGCAGGAGAGGGAGGCTTATGCGGATTACTGCATCACAGTTGAGGACAACGGAATAGGCATGCATGAGGACTATCTGCCCCACATATTCGAGGCTTTTTCAAGGGAGAGGACAAGCACTGAGAGCAAGGTGGCAGGAGCTGGTCTTGGGCTTCCTATAGTAAAGGCACTTGTTGACCTGATGGATGGAAATATTGAAGTGGAGAGCCAGCTGGGCAAGGGCACGAAATTTACTATTTACCTCTCATTTTTAATTGCAGAGGATGGAGAGACCAGCCAGGATGACATGACGGACAGAAACAGCGATGAGCAGGTAGACCTTAAGGGCAGAAAGGTACTGCTTGTAGAGGATAATGCCTTAAATGCAGAGATAGCAACAGAGATTCTCACAAGAGAGGGGCTTGATATTGATTGGGTAGAAAACGGAAGCAAATGCCTTGAAGTCTTGGGCAGCAAGCCAGAGCTGTATTATGACCTTATACTGATGGATATTCAGATGCCTGTCATGAATGGTTATGAGGCAACAGAGCAAATCAGGAATCTGGATAACGAAAATGCTAATATACCAATTATTGCGATGACAGCAAATGCCTTTAAGGAGGATATAGATAAGTGTATTAAGGCTGGGATGAATGCTCATCTGGCTAAGCCTATAAATATAGATAATTTTATAAAGACATTGCAGCTTGTATTGAAAAAATAAGGAGGTTATCGTATGTCATACTCAGAAGAACTAAAAGCTTTTAAAGCCACTCACAAATATGAGAATATCACTGTGGAGGGCGTAAACTTCAGATATGTATTAAGTGGCAAAGAGGAAGCAAAGACACTTGTAATGCTTAATGGTGGAATGAACACTTTAGAAATGTGGATGAATTATGTGGATGCCCTGGCGGCAGACTACCGCATACTTCTCTTTGACTATCCACGGGAGCTTAAGACAAATCAGGAGCTGGTAAAGGGCATGCACTCATTCTTTAAGGAGATAGGCATTGAGAAGCCGATTTTTGTAGGAGCCAGTGACGGCGGTATGGTTGCCCAGATTTATACACAGAAATACCACAGTGAGGTGGGCGGTCTTATCCTTGTATCTACAGGAGGCATGGATGCTGCAACCATAAAGAGTCTTAAGAAAAAATATTTTCTGGCACCCCTTATGCTCTTTTACATGAAGCACTGTAATTATGAAAAGTTGAAACCACGCCTTATCAAAGCTGGAATGAGCCATCTCCGCAATGAGGACAGGGATGAGGTCTCATATGCCCAGGATATGTTTGAGACAATTTTCAAGGACTATCCGCAGGAAAAGGATGTACATATATCAGGGCTTTTGGCAGATTTGATGAATCAGACACCTGTTACTGAGGCGGATTTTAAAGAGCTGGAGGGCAAAATACTTCTGATTCTGCCAGACCAGGATTTTTTCTCGGGAGAGATGCAGAAGAATCTCATCAGGCTGATGCACAATCCAGCCATCAAGTATGTTTCAGGCGGACACCTGTCTACAGTACTTAAGGTGGATGATTATGTGGATGCTATTAGGAGCTTCTTACAGTAGTTAGGACGGTATACATAGATTTGGAGGTTGACGAATGACTGAAGAGAAAATACAATCTGTAGGCAGGCAGGCAGGCAGGCAGGCAGGCAGGCAGGCAGGCAGGCAGGCAGGCAGGCAGGCAGGCAGGCAGGCGAGGGCATTTTATGATGAAAAGTAAATATCGTATGGCACTGGACGTGATAATGGCAGCTCTCGTCATTGGTTTTCTCTTTCTGGCATACACATTTGCGATACAGAGAAGCTATAGCACTTCAATACTTGAGTATGCACTGCAGCGGGACACCAAATGTTCTGATGCCATGAGTACACTGGTTTCAAACAAGTTTACAAGAGATGATTTCACATCAATTACTTCTACAGATGATATGAAGTCTGACCGATATATGGAACTGCAAGAGATGCTGAATGAGCTTAGAAGTTTAAACTCTACACGTTATCTGTATACTGCTGGCAGAAATGAAGAGGGAAAACTGGTATATCTGGTAGATGGACTGGATCTGGATGCAGATGATTTTGCCTATCCTGGCACCTATATAGAGGAGGAAATGATTCCATATATTTCCTCTGCCCTAAATGGTGAGACCACATACTCCCAGAATATCATAGACACTACATGGGGACATATATTTACAGCATGTTACCCTGTTTATGCAACAGATGGCACAGGGGACGTAGTCGGCGCCCTGTGTATAGAGATAGATATGGAGGATACATATGTATTTCTTGCTACCAGTCAGGGAAGAACAATAGGAATTGCTGTAATTATGGTACTCATACTTATAGCCTTCACTGTTATTATTACATATATATACAGAAAGCAGAGAGAGACAGAAAATGTAAGGCAGCATGAGCTGCATGAGGCGGCAGCTGCGGCAAATGCAGCAAATGAGGCAAAATCTACCTTTCTTTTTAACATGAGCCATGACATCAGAACACCTATGAATGCCATACTTGGATTTGCAGAAATAGGGCGTAAAAATCTTTCTGATTCAAGAAAGACAGATGAGTGCTTTGACAAGATACAGATAAGCGGCGGTAAAATGCTGTCTATACTTGATAATGTACTAGAGCTTTCCCGTATAGAATCTGGCAAAACTGTTGTTGAGGAGACTGCGGTTGAGACAGGAAGCACAATAGATACCTGTCTTACCATGATTCAGCCTGATATAGAAAAAAAGAACCTGAAACTTTCTGTATCAAAAGAGATAACACATCCATATGTGTATATGGATACAACCCTGGTGACGGAGATTATCCTAAATATTGTGAGCAACTCAATCAAATATACTGCCGAGGGCGGTTCAATTACCTGCACTATCAGACAGATAGATGATTTGGATGATGAGCATATAACCAATGAGCTGATAATTGAGGACACTGGAATCGGTATGTCAAAGGAGTTTCAGGAGCATATTTTTGAAGCCTTTACCAGAGAGCGCAATTCTACCACCAGTGGAATCGAGGGCACAGGTCTTGGTATGGGGATTGTGAGAAAAATCGTGGATATGCTGGATGGAACAATTGGTGTGGCAAGTGCAGTAGGTGTAGGAACCACATTCACAATCAAGCTTCCATGCCGGATTGCAAGCTACGAGGATACCCAGCCAAAGCAGGTGGTATTTGAGGATGATGAGGCAAATCTGCAGGGAAAGCATATCCTGCTTGCAGAGGATAATGACCTTAATGCTGAGATTGCCATTGAGCTTTTGTCAGAGCATGGTATGTTAGTGGAGCGTGCGGAGAATGGTGTTGTGTGTACAGAGATGCTTGAGAAGGCTTCGGATGATTACTACAGCCTGATTTTGATGGATGTCCAGATGCCTGTTTTGGACGGATATAATGCCACAAGAAAAATCAGACAGCTTTCCAATAAAAAGAAAGCCAGTATTCCTATTATTGCAATGACTGCAAACGCTTTTGCAGAGGATAAGAAGAAGGCACTGGAGTTTGGAATGAACGACCATGTAGCCAAACCGATAGATATGGGAAGAATGATTCCGATTTTGTTGAAATATATCTGATAAGGTGGTATTCTTTTATGGCAGAAAATTCCAGAACCAAGGAGGCATACTGTAAGTGATTCCCTTTGCTGAGTTAAATGTATGTGATGATATAAAAAATATTCTTATAAAATATAATGTGGATTTTGTTTTCCAGCCTATTTTTGACAGGGACGGGGATGTCTTTGGTCATGAGGCGCTTATGCGCCCGGAGGGTGGAAAGAATGTGCTTGATTATATAGAAGAAATGAGGGAGGCAGACAAGCTTCATGAGCTTGAGCTGGTCTCATTTTTTGGTGCGACATATGCCTACCGTATGAGAGATTATGATAAGAAGCTGTGTATTAATTCCTTTCCGTCAGAGTGCTTCTCTGTGCAGGAAGCGAAATGCTATTCCCAGTGTTTCAGACCGATTAAGGATAAGCTTGTCATAGAAATTCTTGAGTATACTGAGGGAGAGCGCTGGAAGTGGAAGACCAAGTATGCCCATACACAGGTCTATGATGGCATAGAGGTGTCTCTGGATGACTTTGGTACAGGACACAATGATATTGACTCTGTAGACTACTATACGCCAAAGACTGTGAAGCTGGATAGAAAATTAATCAGTGATATAGATAAATCAATCAGCAAGCAGAATGATGTAAAATACTTTATCAATGAATTTCACAAAAAAGGAATTACAGTGCTTGCTGAAGGCGTCGAGACAGAGGCAGAGTATGGCTGTCTCTACAGGCTGGGAGCAGACTTGTTCCAGGGCTTCTTGTTTGCAAAACCGATGTAATAATAGATTGAGAGGTAAATATGTCTAAAAGACACATTTCAACAGCAGTTCACATGATACTGTTTATAATAGCGACTGTTGTACTGCTGGTATTTGTGCAGTTACAAATTAATAAAGTGGTAGACCGCAACCAGATTGCCTTAAATGAGCATTGGACGGTCACTATGAATGGAGAGACCAGGGAGGATGTCGACCTCTCAAAAATGTTTTTCTCTGATGTAGAAAAGGGAGAAACTATTGAAATATCAAGGGTATTGAATGACGACGGATTCAGGTTAAGCTCTATCTCAATGCTTTTGCGCTATAGCATGCTTGAGGTCTTTCTGGATGGGGAAATGTTTGAAAGCTATAATGTAGATAATTACGAGCAGGGCAATTTGCTTGGAAACGGAATTATCTGGATTGGTTTACCAGAGGATTATAAGGGGAAAACCCTGACCATGAGATTTACCTTCGGAGAGAATAACTCATTTACGTCCTTTGATACAATATCTCTTGTAAATACAGAGAGAATTCCCCAGATTTTTGTTGGTGGAAACCTTTTCTCAATAATGATAGTCTCATTCTTGATGTTATTTGGATTTTTCTCCATACTTGCGGGAATTAACCTGAGAAAATCCGATGATAGGAACAGGATTCTGGTTGTGCTTGGAGTATTTGCATGGAGCTCCGGCCTGTGGCTCTTCTGTAATAGCAGAATCAGTTCGATTTTGATAGATGATTTCAGAATATCAGGAACAATGGAGTATTGCTCTATCTATGTGGCATTTGTCAGCATGGTATTTTTTCTGTGGCTGATTGTAGACAATGCGGTTTACAGGGCGGCGTTTAAGATTTGGGGCTATATATTGTCAGTGGCATTCACAGTTTTAATCGTCTTGAACTGTATTAATGTCCTGCATTTTCCTGCAACCGTTCACTGGTTCCAGCTAAGTGGAGTGATTACGACGGTTATAGGCTGCATTGTCTTAGTTAAGGCTTTAAAGGAGCAGAAAAATCAAAAGGCTATCAGGAATTTCCTGCTGGGCTTTCTACTTTTCCTTTTGTTTGTCATTCTGGAGCTGGCACGCTACAGGTATAATCATATGGTGAGTCCTGCCATTCAGCTAAAGCAGAGCTTTATTCCATTTGGTGTGGCTTTCTTTATTATTTTTATGTTTATCAGTTTTGTCGGTTCTATGTACGAACAGATATATAAGAATATCGAGAAGAAAAAACTCTATGATATGGCATACTTTGACCATCTGACAGGCTTGAGAAACAGGGCATGGTGTGACACTATCATGCGTAAGTTTGAGACTGAGGGAGAGCCTGTGTCGATACTTAATTTTGACCTGGATTATTTCAAGGAAGTAAATGATACCTATGGCCACCTGGCAGGCGATGAGCTTCTAAAAAGCTTTGGACACTGCCTGAGCAGTGTGTTCAGGGAAGCCGACTGTGTGGGACGTATGGGAGGAGACGAGTTTGTAGTAATCCTGAAGTATGTGCCAGAGGAGAAGCTGCGCAGAAGAATCGAGGAGCTGTCTGGCCTGATTAAGACAGAAAACGAGAAGCTTGCACATGGTCAGATTCAGTTTTCGGTGGGAATTGCTACGAGTGATGGAAATGAGAATGTCAGTATCTGGAAGATATATGAGCAGGCTGACAGGCAGATGTATGAGTATAAGCAGTCGAGGAGATAGGCTTGAAGCATATGTGTATATGACAAGGATACAGATTTTATGTCTGGCAGTATGCCAAGCTGTAATATATAGGCAGATTGTGAAAAATGCCCAGTGAGTCATGGATGGATTCACTGGGCATTATGTGTTAAAGTATGTAGAAAAGCTGTCGGTGGCGGGGGCTATGTATGCCAAAGCATGCAATAGAAGCTGCCAGTGGTAGCTTCTATGTATTAGATTAGCCTCTAAG
>CAVKUD010000119.1:0-8940 GCA_963659315.1 Senegalimassilia sp.
TCGTAAGAAAATGAAATAAATATCTCAATATGATGTGTAAGTATTTGCATATTAGTGAGATATTACAGGATGAAAAGGAGCTTTATAGTTAAAAAAGCAAAAAAATTGGCGACAAAGCTCCTTTTTTGAATTATATAGTCAACTATTCGTTAAACTCGGCTTTTGCGAATAGTTTCTGACATCTACCCAACCAACGCTTAGCACTCCACTCTAGTTTCTGAGCAGGCAACTCATCTATGTAACTTTACTTAGTCGTAACTTGACATGTCAAGTTACGCTCAAAGCCAGACTTGACAAACTGCGTTTATCAAGTCTAGTTTTCGCAAGGGGGAGCGAAGCTCCCCCTTGACCCCTCAGGTTACAAAAACATAATAGCCAGCCATAGCGGGGGGACGCCCCCCGCTACCCCCGTTCACATAGACAAGATACCAATAACACTTTTTTCTGTAATAAGATACCGCACGGGCTCCGCCCGTGCATATATATTTATATCCGTGGGGCGTAGCCCCACGGACTATCTTTACCCGAACGGGCGTAGCCCGTTCTCCTCTACTCGGGGGCGAAGCCCCTCGTAGCAGTGGATACCCTCCATTTTCATAGGGTTGTAGGGGCTTTCAGCCCCTACAACCAGTAGCCTTTTACACCTGTAAGTGTTTTTCTTTACAGGTAGGGTGCACTCGTTGGAGAAACACCCCTTTACAGGGTACTTGACAAGGTTTATAATCAACCTATAGTTTTTAATAAATTAAGCAACGCCCTTGGCGTTGCCACTTAGGTAGGAATAGGCTTTTACAGCATATTCCTTTTTTATTGCCTTGTAAGCCTTTTTAGAGCCGTTCTAGGGGCTTTCTAGGCTCTTTACGCCGTTGCCTGTTAGTTTCTCCTTTTACGCAACTACCGCTTCGCTTTCGCAAAAGCTCTCATTTAGCAAATAGTTACTGGACGAGCGTGCTCCGTTTTGGCATAACTGATGTCGCACGCTAGTAACTACCGCCTTCGCTTTCGCTAAACTCGGTCTCGGCTTTTGCGAATAATATGTATAGTTGAATAAATTAAGCATTCCCTTAAATGCTATTTTTAACGCAACTTTTATGTATTTTTTTCATTCAATTAGTTGCGTTAACACTGTCACTGTTCGTAATGTAGTTTATATAGCCAGGTCATCCGAATCCAGAATAATTGTAAATGGCCCATCATTATTAAGGGCTATCTGCATATCAGCGCCAAATATACCAGTCTGGACTACATCTACAACCTGTTTTGCCTGTTCAATGCAGTATTCGTACAAATTATTAGCAAGCTCAGGGTTACCGGCGTCAGTAAAGGATGGTCTGTTGCCCTTGCGGCAATTTGCGTACAGTGTAAACTGTGAAATCAGCAGAAGCTGACCATTTACATCCTTGAGGGACAGATTGGTTTTTCCGTCTGAATCTGAGAATATACGCATATTGATTAGCTTTGACATCATTTTGTCTGCTATCTGGGTGGTGTCAGTGTCTGATACACCTATGAATACGCATAGACCATTGTCTATTTTGCCGGTGATTTGGGTGTCGACTGTGCAGCTTGCCTGGGTGACTCGTTGGATTATGAATCTCATGGTAGGGGTCCTTTCATTTTGGGTTTTTGACGTGCTCATCCCAGGAAACAGGATGTTTCCTGGGATGTACGGGCAGTCGCCCTATCAAAAATAATAAGCATAAGTGCTCTTGTGCAAGCACATCGCACTTATGCTTATTATTTTTGGCACGTCTCGTTGCTTACGCTCATTATATCATATTTCCCCTCCCTTCCAACTATAAAACATGGATTTGCTGTCATAAATAATGTATAATTCATATGATGTGTATATAATGGTTTATATATAAATTTTTTAGATAAATAATAAGATATGGAGCGAAAGTTAAATGAAACTTCAGAAGCTGTACAGTCTTGTAAGACAGGCTGTTGATGAATATAAAATGATTGAGGAAAACGATAAAATCGCTATTGGAATATCCGGTGGCAAGGACTCTCTCACTCTCCTATATGCGCTTGCGGGACTTAGAATGTTCTATCCAGCAAGATTTGATTTGGTGGCTATTACAGTTGATTTGGGCTATGATGCATTTGATTTATCAAAGGTGCAGGCTCTGTGTGATGAGCTTCAGGTAGAATATCATATTGTGAAAACTGATATTGGACGTATATCTCTGGAAAAATCAAAGGAGCAGAATTCTCCATGTTCCTGGTGTGCTAAGCTTAGGAAGGGGGCTTTTAATGAAAAAGCAAAAGCTCTGGGATGTAATAAAATTGCATATGCCCATCACATGGATGATATAATAGAGACGATGTTTATGTCCATGTTTTATGAAGGCAGATTTTATTCATTCCCACCGGTTACATATTTTGAGGATTCAGATATGTATGTACTTAGACCTATGATGTATGTGAGTGAGTCAGAGGTCAGGGGCTTTGCAAACAAGTATAAGCTTCCAGTTGAGAAGAATCCCTGCCCTTATGACGGACACACTAGACGGGAATATGTAAAGACGCTAATTGCTGACTTAAACCGTGATAACCCAGGCATAAAAAAGCGCTTATTTAATGCAATCAAAAATGGAAATATCGATGATTGGAATAAATGTACTCTTAAGTAAGTTATTATGCAGGACTTGTCACAGCAGCATTTGTTATATAATAAGAGTAAAATATAAAAAGTAGATTAATATAAAATAAAGAAACAAAAGGACTAGATATGAAAAAAGAACGTGCATATTATGAAGATGTAGATAAGAAAAATGAAGAACGATTAAACGAGATGCTCACTACTCTTCCCTCTTTCTGCAAGACGTTTTTCAGGGGAATAGAACATAAAACAGCATCAAGAACCAGAGTTGCCTATGCATATGACCTAGGGGTGTTCTTTGATTATATGCATGAAAATAATTCAGTGCTCAATAAGATGAATATACATGAATTTCCATTGTCAATATTAGATGCAATTACAGCTGAGGACATTGAAGATTATCTGTCTTATCTCAAATATTATGATAAGGATGGAATTGCTCATTCAAATGATGAGAGAGGTCTGAAGAGAAAGCTCTCCTCTCTCCGCACATTCTATAACTTCATGTATAAACATGAGTATATTGATACAAACCCGGCTGCCCGTGTTGACATGCCTGTTATTCATGATAAGGCAATTATAAAGCTTGATGTAGATGAGGTGGCTATGCTGCTTGATGAGGTCGAATCTGGGGACAGTTTGACTAAAAGCCAACAGAAATACCATGAAAAGACTAAAACCCGTGATTTAGCCCTTATAACGCTTCTGCTGGGCACAGGAATTCGTGTTTCTGAGTGTGTAGGACTAGACATATCAGATGTGGACTTTAAAAATAACGGTATAAAAATCCATAGAAAAGGTGGAAATGAAGCTATAGTATATTTTGGTGATGAGGTCAGAGAAGCATTACTGGATTATCTTGATGAGAGAAAAGATATAGTGCCTGTCGAGGGACATACAGATGCACTGTTTCTATCTATGCAGAATAGGCGAATCAGTGTGCGCTCTGTGCAGCTTTTGGTTAAGAAGTATTCGCAGCTTGTCACAAGCTTAAAGCATATTACTCCACATAAGCTTAGGAGTACATACGGTACTAATCTTTATAAGGAAAGTGGCGATATATATCTGGTTGCGGATGTGTTAGGTCATAAGGATGTAAATACAACCAAGAAGCACTATGCTTCTCTTGAGGATGATAGACGTAGGGATGCTGTTAGATATGTACATCTGAGACGGGATGACTGAAAACTATAAAAAGGTAAAAAATTAACAAAGTAAAAAAGAACCAAAAGTAAAAAATTTTATGGTGTAAAATAATATCCCTACTCCAAAACATTTGGGTGGGGATATTATAATAAGATTAATTCTTCTCAATAGATGCGATTTTTTCCTCAATGCGCTTCTTTACAAGAGCTGCAATCTCCTGGGTCTTCATATCCTTGTATTCATCATATGTAATAGGAGTCAGGTAGTGAACCTGTGTGGTTATAGGTCCTAAATGGAAGCTGTTGAATACCTTGTATGAATCAATAAGGGCAATTGGTATAATCGGTGCCTTAGATTTAAGTGCAATCTTAAAGCTTCCTGCCTTGAAATCACATACTTTATTTCGGTTATTGAACTTATATCCGCCCTCTGGGAAGAGAATGTATTTCTTGCCAGCAGCGACTTCTTTTGCTACCTCATTGATAATGACAATACCCTGACGGGGATTATCCTTCTCCAAACGCTTACCCTGAACTAAATCTATAAATTCACGGACAAGCATAGTATGTGATTTGTTCTTGTCCATTATGAAAGAACAAGGCTTTTCATGTGTAATGAGAATACCTAATACATCATACTTGCCCTGGTGGTTGGGATACATAATATATCCGCCCTCTTCAGGCAGATTCTCAAGACCATATGCTTCAGTTGTAATTTTGCCAGTCTTGTTCATAAGATAGATGCAATGCTTTGCCAGGGCGTATCTTTGTTTTTCAGAATACTTCTCTGGATGATTAGCCTGGTAACGCATCTTCGGAACAATATATGGCGCACGATGAAAATTCATAAAAATAACATAAAATAATTTGAACATAATCAAAATCTCCCTCAGCATATTATATATGAAGCTGAGGTTTTTTTCAACTAACTGTGACTTTTACTTCACATCCCTTGTATAATATGCAACCACAATAGACTGACCAGCATGTATATTGCCATCAGATAAATTGTTAAGCTCACTGATTTCGTCGATATAATCCGCTTTATCTACATTATAACCAGAAATATATTCATCAGCTATATCCCACAGGGTATCCCCATCTTCTACTGTGATGCTTGTGTAGTATTTATTTACAGGACGGTTATCATTTGAACTGGCAAGCGCATGAATAGAGCTGCCTAATAATATAATAAGGGAAACAATTGTAACAAGAGTAATGAAAATGACTCTCTTCTGTAACCTGACTGCTCTTTCTCTTTTTGCAAGGCTTTCGTTAGCTTTTGCTGAAATATTGTTGTTGTATGTTCTCATATTCTACATCCTCCCACATTGTGATTACTGATTCAACCATCTGATTTTATGTGAATGTCTTATCTAGTGCTATGTAAATGGTTCCGAACATTTGTTTGTAATTAGAATATACTACACGAACAGATGTTTGTCAACAGAAAATCGAACAAACATTCACGAATATATGTTTGCTTTTACAGGAAAGATATGTTAGTATAATTATAAGATTATAAATGGAGGTACCATGAATGGCATACGGTAAGATATCAGACAAGCAGAAAGAAATCTTAGAGTTCATGAAACAGGAAATACTTAATAAGGGATACCCACCAACAGTTAGGGATATATGTGAGGCAGTCAATCTCAAATCAACTTCTTCTGTTCACGCTCATCTGGAGACATTGGAGAAGAACGGATATATACATAGAGACCCTACTAAGCCAAGAGCGATTGAGATTATAGATGATAATTTTAACCTCACAAGACGTGAGGTTGTAAATGTGCCTATGATTGGTCATGTAGCTGCGGGAGAACCAATTCTTGCCGTTGAAAATATCGAGAGCTACTTCCCTATCCCAGCGGAATTCATGCCAAATGAGCAGTCGTTTATGCTCAAGGTAAAGGGTGAAAGCATGATTAACGCTGGTATCTGTGATGGAGACAATGTGCTTGTAAAGCAGTGCGACACAGCCAAAAACGGTGACATGGTCGTAGCGCTTGTAGATGATTCTGCTACTGTTAAGACTTTTTATAAAGAGGATGGATATATCAGATTGCAGCCTGAGAATGACAATATGGATCCTATTATTGTGAAGGACTGCTCTATTCTGGGAAAAGTGTTTGGGGTGTTTAGATTCTTTTAGATGATAATTGTTCGCCTATGATTTACACGTTATTATTTAGCGGATAAGTCATAGGCGATTTTTATGATTTTCAATGTACTTTATGTTTTTTTAGATAATCATATGAAAATATCTTGACTCCAGACTGGAATTCTTGCAAAAATTCAACTTTTCTCTGGTATGCTTTTGTAAGTTTTTCCAATGTTGCGTCATCATTAGCGGATGAATCTTTCATAAAAAGTTGATATACTTCATCTGTAGATGGCAATTTACTTATATTTACAAGCATCGGATTTGATACATATTGTAACAATTCAACTTCGTGCTTTTTAAATGAAGTAATCTCAATATCCAGCAAATCATATCCGGTTTTAATGTAACTTGTATTATAGAACATACTATTACCACTATCAAATATAGGTGCGGGCTTGAGAAATCTTTGTGTTCTGCTATCGCGAATTATACCAAAATTATTTAAATGTCTATCAGTATTTGTTATTATAAAATCTGTTAAAATTTGGTATTCCATAAATTCTCGTATATAATTTACATCAATACCATGAGTGCTACAGTATTGTATATATAAATCATAATAATTTGTCTGATTAGATTTTTTTATGCTGTTAATTATATCTATAGCAGGTACAAATTCTGTATCTATGGATGTAAAGTTTGGACATTCACATCCAGTGATTTCTTTTCCATCAGATGTGATTTTTATTAAGGTATATGGAGCGTATTCAAATTTTCCTTGTCGTTTGTGTATTTCTGTTGCCAGAACTTCACACAGACTTTGTCTGCAAGTATTATTGTAATTTCCTTTTACAAGTCGTCTGGTTCCGTGCTCATCTATTATCCATTTTTTACGCAAATCACCTTTTAAGGATGCACTTGGTACAAAGTTTGTTCGTCCGGCTATCGACTTCTTATCATCGCTCAAATTAAGCGAATAAACCGAGGTAAAATCATTTTGATATAAATTAACTTTTTTCCAAGTATAGTCACTATCTTTAGGACAAATCCAATAATGGTCAGTTAATGATAATCCAAGATTGTCTATCATGTAATCAATTACATGATTTTCGCCCATTATGCTTAAGTCGGTTTTTATGCCTTGTCTGGATACAGGAACGCCTCTATTCAAAATCCATGAGATAAGGCGATTCTCCAGTGACCTAGATGATAGTTCTAAAAATGGCAGTTTATGTGACATTTTATCATTAATCTTTAATGCTAATATGTTTTGGTTTTCATATTCAAATACTGCGATTCTATCATTTTCGTGCATCAAAAAATATATCATATATAAATCTCCAAATTAAAAGTATGCGTCTGCGGCTTCCAGCAATTTATTCTTACATGATTTTTTCTTTAGATAACTTTCTACTTCAACAGCTAATAATGCCTCTTGTGCCCAATCATCATTTTTTATATTTTTCCAAACGGCACCTGATGACGAAGACAATGTTTTATCATCATAAACAACATCTATTGTGATATTGTCATCCTGTAATATAAGATTTGCCTCTTTACCATTATATATAAGTTTTTTAATAATTTTCATATAATAATCATCCCTTCAATATCTATATTATATCAGAAAAAATTTCTATTCAAACCATAAAATATTATTATCTCCAAGAATGAACATGTAGTGGACACACTGCGTACAAGTCTGCCTGTCCTAAACGTCCCATAGGCAGTGTCTTCACCGCATTGACAGAGTCCTCGCTGTTGGTAGCGAAGTATCTTGTCCTCAGGCACTCTACTGTAGTACCATCAGCCCTTGTCTTAAACAAACTGCCATACTCATTGCCGACACCGTCCTGTGAAGCTGCTTGCTCCACTGTCAGAGTAGTAGTTCCGATTGGATACTGTACCTCACACCCTCTTTTCAACGTCTCTGAACCGTAAACGAACTCACCATCCACTGGCGCTTCGTAGTAATACTTTCTACTATCGGTTTCAGTCTTCTCTGTCGTGTAGTAAGACTTCACTGTAAGTACTGGACCACCCTCGTAAACTGTTACGAAAATGATTGGTGACTTCTTAATAGCACACTCTGTTGTACGCTTTGTTATCTTACCATCGACCATAGCCACATCGTAAGCGTCCTGCGAATTGCTTACACTAAATCTTGTTCCGGCTTCGATAGAGCCATTAATTGGCAAACTAGAACTTGTCCAGCAATTCACATTACCGTTGTAGCCTGCAACAGAATCTACATTATTAGCCACGTAAGCGTAAGACTGTGTGAGTACCATAGTCTTCTTTGTGGTCTTGCCATCGATATTAACATCCTGATTCTTCAAAATACTCTTTACAGTGTACTTTGTTGTAGCACCATTATCAAGCCAGGTGTTCTTCCTGTACTGACTCTCTAAGGACTGACTCTCGTCAATTGCCACCCCGCAGGAAGTGTAGGAAAACAGATGGTACTGCCCCTTACTATCCTTGTAGTAACTCAACTCTATCTGCGGAGCTGCAACCTGGTACCTACCTGCGTAAACGTAATCGTATGGTGAAGCTTCTGACGTCTGGATACTGACCTTATTATTGGCTGCAACATACTGCCTCCAAGTATTGTAATCCACCGCATTACCCATAATACCAGCTTGTCTAAACGTGGTAGAACCACTGCCACCCCATGATGCATTAGGTGCGTAGACAGTTGGGACGCTCAGAATATTAGATCCCTTTTTGTAAAAGCTTGCCTGCACCAACTCCCAAACGTAACCCTTGTAACTTGTCGTTGCTGGAACTAAAGCTGTCTCTCCGCTGTAGTCAAAGCTTCCGCCTGCGTTGACCTTGTAGGGATTGCTGGCATTCAAAACACTAAAACTATTGTAACCGTCATAGCGCATAGCTGTGTAGAGCTTGCATACTGTCTTTACTTCTGCGTACAGATAAGTAATCGTTGTAGAAGTCGATACTCTAAAATTGTAGCCACCTACATAGCTGTAGACGCTGGAAGAATCTTTGTTGAAAGTCCAGCCTGAGCCTGGTGCGCTTGGAGGCGAGGAAAGGGTGTTATCTGCTAGGCTGTAAATACC
>CAVKUD010000120.1:0-8907 GCA_963659315.1 Senegalimassilia sp.
GTAAAATGCCTTCATAAAGCACTTTCATCTCCATTTAATTCGATTGAATTTGTCAATCAGGATGCGACATATAATTATAATAATGTTGTTAGAGATTTGGTATCTACAATGGCAACAGATACAAATTATATGAAGGATAAAGATGCAGAGGAAAAAGTTTCAGAACTTTTGATAATGTGTATGGCAAATAATACAACTACCCATTAGGTGTCGAAATAAGAGTTTAATTTTTATAATATAAGCAGGTTATTAATGGTAACCTGCTTATATATTATATTAGTCGGTCAATGTATAATAGAACAACAGTGAGGTTAAAACATATGAAAAAGGTAAAGATAAGTTGCAAATATTATTTGGTACAATGTACAAACCGTCAAAGGGATGAGTTAAAGTGTTTTGACTTATTAGATTGGATAGATAAAGTAAGGGAGAAGCCTTATAAAGAAATATTAAGAAATATTAAGGATGTAGAAGGTCGTGTAGAATCATTGAAGCATCGGGATAAGTCTAAAATATATGCACTTAATTTTATGAGAATGAATGAGTATAGCTCATCGTTTAAGGTAAAAAATGATAAGCCGGCAGAACATATAAATATTGAAGTAGAAGATGGGGAGTATATAGGGAAAAATACAGTCTGTCTGTATGATGCAGAAAATGGAATTATTATGATTCAAACAAATAGAGAAGGATATTCTAATCTGGCAATACAAAGGTATATTAATTCGTTTTATGAAAGTGAAGTGTGCGAGTTGACGCCTATAATAAAAAATTTAGATATCCTTAATGGGGGAAAAGATTACAAAAAGATAGATGTGAGATTTGCAAATATTAACAATTTTCATGCTACCAGCGGAACATGGTTTGAGTCAATAGTCGAGGGAATTAATGAGGTAGAAGGTATAAATGTACATATAGAAATTTCGTGTGGAAAAAATAGAAATCACATATTACGGACTGATAAAGTAAAAACAGCAATACATGATATTTTGGAAAATAAGGAATGTATATCAAGTGCAAATGTTACAATGGCAGATGAGGAAATAGTTGGAATATATAAATTATTTGATAATATATGCAATGAGTCGATTGAGTATACAATCGAGAAAAATGGAGGTATATCATTTGAAAAATTATTTGCTGGCATGTATGAGAGATATATAACATATGGGGAGAGGGAAAATGTGATAAATGCATTATATGGTGAAAAATAGCGAATGAAAAAATGGATTAGAGAGAAATGGGATACTCATTATTGTATCGTTATTCCAATAATTATTAGTATAATATATATAATTTACTGCTTGAGTGTAAAAAATGGAATTATTAAAGGAAAGCTTATACAAGATAGCATTTATTTGAAAGAGCTGTTAAGTGCTGTAATAACTTTTATGTCCATAATACTTAGCGTATGGGGGATGATAATACCATTATTTGTAAGTGCAGCTGAGAAGTCAGAGGCAATAAAAGTTTTTATTAAAAATGCTGATATGAGTATTTTTGTTAAATCGTTAAAAACAGTATTTGGCGTGGGAATGAAAACTATATTTTTTACATGCGTAATTTTTTTGAAAGATATATTAGGAAAAGGTTTAATCAATGTTGTAATAGTTATATGGATGTGGTTTTTGCTAAGATTTTTGTGTGGCTCTTATAGATTTATAAGGATTATTATATCCTTGTTGTGTAGCAAGAAAACAAAAATTGAAACCGATAGAGTTGTTGCCAAAGAAAGGCAAGAACAGATAAATGAAGGATTACCAAAATTGTAATGATAAAAATAAAATGAGGTACTAAAGCGATGATTATTAAAGCAATGCTTGGTTCAGCTGTAGTTGCTGCACTGTTTTCGGGATTAATTTCTTATCTTATTTTTAAAAAACAAGGAAATCTTCAGTACATAACAGCCGAAAGAAAGGAATGGCGTGAGAGAATCCGTAATATAGCTAATGAATTGGATGGTGCTTCTTATTCACAAACGCTTCATATTATGACTGATTTGAAGTTGAGAATAAATAGTTTTGGGAATGGTGAGATTTCATCTGATTATGATAAGGATGCTCACATATGGGAAGTAATTAACGAATTGGAGAAAGAGAAGCCATCAAAAAGAGTTTTGCGGATAAGACAGGAACAAATTATACAATACTTGTCATTACTTCTTAAAGCAGATTGGGAACGTTCTAAAAAAGAAGTAAAGGGAGATATAAATCATTTTATATGTGGAACAAGCTATTTGTTTACAACAATTTATTTTGCTGTTGTAGTTTTCATGTGTACAGAAAATAGTGATTTTAGTAAATTTCAATTAGTTACATATATTATAATATTTGCTTTGATAATGGGAGCGTACCAGATTGTGTGCATGCTATGTATGAAGCAAGATTTTAAATCTATATTAAAAGGGAAAATTAATATGGATTCTGAAAAATTCAATAAATATGCAATCGCAAAATGTTATCTGCTTCTCTTAATAGAGCTAATAGTTTTAGTTTTAATGTTTGCTCTTACCATATTGGTGGCCTTTGAAAAATTTGAGTTGGTAAATTTAAATTGGTTAAGTGCTTTGTTATTGGGCATATTATATACATTTGGATTGGTATTTCAGATGGCAACACAAGGAGATTTTATAGAACATCAATTTGATTATGTAAGAGCTATTAATTGTTGCAGGGCGCATGCTTTGAGCGAAATTGAAAAGATTAAGTAGCTATTTTAATAATGAAAACAAGGTAACCAAGGAATTCTTGGATTCTTGCAGGAAAGCTGGTAAGTTATTTGGAAAAATGTAAAAAGAAAAATTATGTGTGCTAAAAACTCAAATCAAGGAACTCAAATTTTTGAGTTCCTTTTTAATTTCCCAAACGTAAATTTGAGTTCCTTGCAAAAAACTAAAATATAATGTTAAAATTAATGAAAAAATGAGGAGAAACTAAAATGACAACTAAGCTTTTTCTATTCCTCCCCAAGCTCAACAATCGCATTCTCAGCCCTGCTAATAACCATCAAATCCGATCGTGTCTGGCAGGAAACAATCTCCTGATGTCTATTTGAGATAACAAGATACTTATTTCTGTTGTCAAACAATAGAGAAAGCCTTTTGCTGTATATGGAGTCATCAAGCTCCTCAATTACAAGCGAGGCATGGTACTTTTTCTTAAAAGACCAGATATCCATAAGACCAATGCCAGTACCGCCATCGTTTGTGTGGGTGGAGGCTTCACAGGTACCGAATTTCATATATGTATCGATTTCAAAAGGAATTCCACTATCGGAAACAGAGATAGCAGGAGTTCCTTTTAATATTTGAAATGATAGTTCTATTGATTTGCCATTGCAATGTCTGGTTGCAATAACTGCATTTTCCAGTAAATCTGACAGCAAATGTACAAAATCCATTTCCGTAGCAGTGAAACGTTTTGCAGCAAAAAAGTCTGTGTCATAATGAAATTTTAATGAGATTCCATATGTGGAAGCTTCTTTAACCATAAAAGAGATAATTGCATCTACCCCAGCATGATTTGTCTGTGGAATAGAGGTGCCGGATTGAGAACCCTGACAGAGTAATTCCTGCCTATAAGTTTTTATAGAATTTATCTCCTCTGAGAGTGCCTGCCCCTTAGCCTGTAGGCTTTCAGCACTCAAATCAGTCGATGAGGAGAGGTAATCACATACAGAATCTGCCATAGCATTTACAATTCTATTATCTTTGTGAATGATTGTGCCTAATCTTTTGTTTTCGTTCTCAAGTCTTGCAATATAGGCTTCGTTTTCAAGCTTAGCTGCACGTAATGTTTTCATCTCTAAAAGTCGTAATTTCTCCCTGTAGGTTTTAGTAATTTGAGTTCTCCACCAAAATAAGATAATAAATAAACAAATTGGAACAATGATAGCTGTTAAAAGGAGCATATGGTAAGGTTTGGTAATCAATATACGCTCAAAAGTTAGAACCGTTAAGGCTAATAAGCAGGCGAAAGTGTTGTAGTTAAGCATTCCGCTGAAAATGAGAGAAGAGATACCTTTATATAAACGATTCCTTTTTAGGTTGTAAATTATGAGTGGTGCATATAGTACGCAGACAATTAGAGTGATTGTATTTGAGGATGATATATTTGTTGGAATGATAATCAGTAATGAACAAACAACAAAAGAAATAATGTCAAATACTAATATATTAATGACGTATGATGTCAGAGATACACAAAAAATAATTTGAGAACAACATTTCTGCTTTATGGCAAAAAGAATGAAGAAACACAATGCAGGAATAAAATATGATAAGGACGGAACCGAATTTTTAATAACAAAATGTATTACTGCAAGTAATAAGGAAAAAGAAAAATATTGTACATAAGAATGTAAAGCTGGTAAAAAAGATTTATTAATCTTATCACAGAAATAAAAGCTTGCGAAAAAAATAATCATATTTTTTAGGATTGAAATAAACATATAACTCCTTTTTCTAACAAAAAATAATATCTTCAATAGAATGAGAAAAAAACGCATAGTCCAGTAACCTCCTAGTAAAAGGAGGTGAGACGAATTATGTTAGAGAAAATATTAAGATTATGGTCTATTATTATAGATATTTAAACTGATAATTCGATTTTGTGCTTGATGCGGAGTGCCTTGGTATGGCACTCCCACCATACTAACGCTTTTCAATAGGAATTTCTCCCACAAGCTCATTCCTAAATTTCCCTGCATAATGATAAATAAACTCCGTCAACGTAGGCACCCCACGCTCATAATTAATAATCGCTGTGTAACTGCGTGCCAGGTCTTCAGGATTGCTGTTTGACCATGCCCGGTTAATGGCATTCTGCATAGCACGCTCGACGCTGGCCTGGGTTTTACCATGCTTAACAGCAATCTGTCTGGCAAGGTTTGGAGAAGCCTTTTTGGTAGCAATGATGATTGCCTCGGTTAAATATTCATAGCCGATTGCCTTTGGGCTGATTCCCACAGCATCCAGTTCATGGTGAATACGGATTGTGAGCTTGCGGTCCTGTTCTGCAGGTGTGATTGTAGGAGCTGCGTCTGGTGTGGAGTGTCTTCGTATGGCATTCCTCATCATGCGCAATAATTCCACAGGCTTTTGCGCAGAATAGTCCTTCTCATATTTGGTGATTATAAAGTCGGCTCCAAGCTGTCTTGCAGCTTCAAGAGTTACATTGCTTGTGTTCTGTGTGGTAATTAAGACATAGGGCATTTTCTCAAGTCCCATATCATGAAGCTTTGATAAAAAGAAGAGTCCGTTTCCTCCGCCTTCATGCAGTTCTAAATCAAGGATAATTGCATCTGGCACATGGTATCTGACCATTTCAAGCGCTGTATTTGAATCATCTGTGATGCCAACAAGGCTCACATCATCAAGCTGGTCTATGTATGTCTCTATTTCGTCACATGCAAATTTATCGTCCTCAACTAATAAAATTGTCAGGCTTTGTTGGTTTTCCATATATTACTAATCCTCCGTGTAGCATCATTGTACTCTGGTACCTGACAAAATTCAACATAAACCAATAAAAACTAACACATAAGAGTAAATGTGAAAATAGACCGAACTAAAGTAATCTGCCATTAGGGGAGGTAAGAAAGTCAAATCATAAACTACAATTCTTTTCTGGATTTAAATACATATTTAATGTTAGATAAATTCAGTCGATGTAGAAATCCACTTTCACAATTGATTATTGAGTTACGCATAGTATACTTTATGTGATGCCTTTGATATTGGCTGATTTGCTAGGAGTGGTTCGGAACAAATCCTCTTGCATATAATAAAATGCTTCAGGATGAATGCCAGCAATATTGACCGATGGATAAGTCTGATGATAGGGTTGCAATGCGGCTTGGCAGGAGTGATAAGAGGATGCTGCGACAGGCTTTTCTTATATTCTGAAAAAACATTACCTCCTTATTTGATAGAATACAACAAAAACTAACAAAAACCAACTTTTTAATAGACGAGGAGGGCAAAATGCAAACCTTATACATCATAGGAAACGGCTTCGACTGCCACGCCCACCACATGCCCACCCAATACTCAGACTTCAGAAACTATCTTGTCCAGAGATTTCCAGACTACCAGAAGGACTATGGAGGCATATTAAGCTATACAATAGCTCCTGATGGTGCAGAAAACTATGACATGAATGAGGTGGTTGGAGCTATTATCAGAACCATTGATGAGTGCTCTAAGCCAGGCTGGGGAGACCTGGAGGCGTGTCTTGGTGAGAATTTTTTAGATGTAATTGCATATGAGAACGAATGGGCGTTTGAAGTGCCGCAGTTTGATGGAGATGACGATAACATATTTCACTCTGTATATGAAAATGAGGACATTTCACGCTCTGTAATTGGTGCCTATGAGATATTAAAGCTTCTCTTTACAGACTGGGTTCAATATGAGCTTAGTAGAATCAATTATCATAATATAAGGAAGCTTGACAAAAAGCCATCCTTTAAAAACAGCCTGTTTTTAAACTTTAACTACACCAGAACCCTTGAGCGGGTATATGGGGTAAGCGATGCACGCATATGCCATATCCACGGGGATGTAGGCTGCAAAAAAGAGGATATATATTTCGGTCATGGCAGAGATGATGAATTTGCAGGCTTCACCCAATACATAGGCATTGAAGATGCCTTTTCCAGACTTAAATATGTATTGAAAAAGGATACAAAGAGCGCCTTAGAGCGCAATACTGTTTTCTTTAACAAGCTGTCAGGAATAAATAAAATATATTCATTTGGCTTCTCGTTTTCAGCTGTGGATATGATTTATATAGAAGAGATTGCCAAAAAGCTGGATCCACACAAAGTAAGATGGTACTTTAACGCCTATGACTGGGTAAATAACAGAGACTATGTTGAGACAGTCAAAAGCCTGGGCTTTAAAGTTAGAAAATCTAAACGTTGGTAAACATAATATGCACTTTGTTTAAACCTATGTTATTATATTTAAAACAAAGTATAACACAGGAGAAAACCAAATGCAGACCACGATTATCCGTCCATCAGTCAAAAAGCGCATAATAGTTACAGCCTTACCCTTCCTAAGCTTTCTATGTATGTATGTTTTAGCGTCAATCAGCGCCTATCATCTGGAGTATGGCTCCACGGCATACAACGTAGTTTTAAGCATAGGAGTGTCTTTTTTCATACCTATGTTCGTATCATTACCCTTTGTATTTAAAGTTAACAGACAAAAAATAAGCTTTGACGGCTACACACTCAGGCTGACTCCTGGCATAGGACGCAGCAGGGAGATTAAGCTTACAGATGTAAAGGTCTGTAATATTGTAAAGGGCAAAACGGTTGTTCTGCTCGACGAAAAATCAAACACCCTGTGCAGATATCCTGTTAAATCGGACGAGTACAATACTGTCATAAATGCTCTTCAGAAGAATTCCAAATGTGTATTTTCTGCAACAGATAAGCATGACATCCAGACCATTACAAAAAGTGCCGGAACAGAGAATTATCATGAGAACCGCTATATGGAGGAGCCTTATCGGGAGGAGGAGCTTGACGTAAATGTGGTGTCTGCCCTTAGTAAAATCAGGAGAAGAGTGATTGTCGAACTCATGTTTTGTTACATACTGGTTCCGACCCTGATTGTGCTGATAATATGTACGACCACCGTTGACTCAGCCAGACTTGGAGAGCTTGCAGTGCTTATTCTGGCAGGAATTGTCATCTGGTTTATGATTATTGCCGCACGTAAAAAGGGCTTTAAAATTATAGAATCAAGCTACTATCAGGTCTCAGGACTTGCAGTGGACGAGTCGGACAATCATGTAGTGTATGAATTTAAGGATAAATATGGGGAACTGCGCTACCGTCCATCCGACAGGCTTATATCATCTGACATTGCAAGTGGTACGAGGGTTGGAGAGAAGAAAATCCTGTGGTACAGCCCATATTCAGCAGAGCTGGTGGAAGGGGAGACCCTCCGATTCAAGACCTTCAGGGAGCGTGAGAGGGCACCTTTTAAAATATGGTTAAAGAAGCATCCTTTCCAGATGGTTTTTTATATTGCGGTTGTGATTGCCATAGGCATTGTTACACAGAGGTTTGTGGCACGCAGATTGTTCATCTATAACAGTGATGGCAAAAACTTAAAGACAGCATGGGTATCGCAGAACAGTATTACGGACTCAGATGTGGATAATGCAATCGCTGTGACGGGTATGACCAGGGCAGAATATGAGAAGTGGCTCAAGCAGTCCTATTATCCATATTTTTATGTAAACTATGTGGATGATGATGAGTTTGCACAGATTGATATTGAGGCGGCACGGTATGAGTGGGATGATGAGACTATCCAGAGCATAAAGGATAATCTTGATGATTACTGGGGTATAACAGGCAGGGACAGCCTGATTAAGACCACAGATTCCCTTCTGGAAAAGGGAGCAAAATATACATATTACCGCACCTTAAAGAAAATGGGTGACGAGGAAATGAAGATGTCTGAGGACACTATTATGTATACCTACAGGCTGTACAAGGAGGACGAATGGCTGCAATACATGGGCACCTACAAGGCATATAATGAGATTGGGGATGCTGGAATAGATGCTTGGGATTATTGCAGATGCACCAGGCTTTTTGCCTTTGGCTATATATGTGGATATATCTCATATGATGAGTACCTCATTCACTCAGCACCCATTGTTGCCTATCTGCAGGATGAGTATGATTCCTGGGCAAATATGTATGAGAGTTATTATTATGGTGATTTGATATTTTTAGGCAGAAACAAGCACTCTGATAGTGGCTACATGTATGGCGGATATGCAAACTATGAGTATATGGGAGAGGATGCACAGAAGGCAGTGCCTAACTTTAAGTAGTTTTTCGACCAGATATATGTTAAAATTAATCATATTATAAATT
>CAVKUD010000121.1:0-8830 GCA_963659315.1 Senegalimassilia sp.
GAGCCATGGGGTCGGTGCTTTTTTATCGCATAAAAGAAGTACGATTCTGTGAGTCTGGATGCAAGCTGGCTTGCAAGACGGACTCGCAAAATCGGACGCCATAACCATCGAACCTGCCACTGGCAGCTTCTCTGGATGCATGGCAACGAAAAGCGAGAATCGTGGTTGCGAAGCAACGGAAAAGCAGCGAAGCTGCGGATTCGAGCTTGTAGTTAGGGTTTATGCGATAATAATGCTCAATATCATTTATCCACCTCCCATACAGCCGTAGAACACCAACTTTCCATAAGTCAAGACTATTAAAATAAAAAAAACACTTTATACTAAAAATAGTAAAAAAGTAATAGATTGACTGGAGGAACCTATGTCAGGCAAGTTAAACAAAAGAGAACTTGAAATCATGGCTGATGAGGAAATGAGAGCTGGACAGGCTGCCTTGGTGGAGCATAATATTGCAGATGCAATTGAACATATACAAAAATCATTAAAATTACTCAAGCAGGTAGGAGATTTGGAGAAGTACGTGGAAAATCTCAATATACTGGGCATGGCTTATGCGATGGAGAGCGATGAGACTAATGCTTTCGACTGCTATCTGGAAAGCCTTGCAACTGCGGCGGTTATGAATTCTAAGAACCTTAAGGCTCTGTCATACAGTAATATTGCGTCCTGCTATCAGAAGATGGGCAAGAATAAGGAGGCAATGCAGTATTTCAGAGATGCCAGAAAAGAATACCGCAATCCATCTCAGCGGAAAGAGGGCAATTATGAGATGTGGAATTCTATCAGCTATCTCAACAGGATAGGGATGGATAAGGACTTGATTGATAATGACGATACTGTTGTGATTATGTAGGATTTTGTGGCAAATCAGCATAATGTTATTATGATATTAAGGGGACGTAAATAGAAATTATGTAGAGCATGAACTTTGATTGAAATATATCAAAATTCATGCTTTTTTGTTGTCATGAATACAGAAAACCTGCCACTGGCAGCTTTTCTGCATACTAAGGCATTCAGAGAAGCTGCCGATGACAGGTTCGGTTGGTATGTCAATTTCTATCTCGAAGCAACCAACTTACAAATCGGATTCCCCTTAGAAGAGAATTTCTCCTCATACTCAGTCATGACATTTCCCTGATTCATGACCTCATCATGGTGCAAATCCCTTGTAGAGGCATCAAGGTGCCAGATTGGTGAGTTTTCAATCTCCTCAAGTGAGAAGGTAAATAAATCCTGATTGTCAGTTTTAAACTCTATACAGCCATCAGCTGCCAGAAATGCATTGTATCTGTCTAAAAACTCGTGAGATGTGAGTCGTCGTCTGGCATGTCTGTCCTTTGGCCATGGGTCAGAGAAGTTCAGGTAAATCTTATCGACCTCGCCCTTGGCAAATATTTCAGGAAGAGTGGCTGCATCAATGCACAGGAAGTGTACATTTGGCAGGGGATTTTCCTCAATCTTCTGCACTGCTCTTAAGAGTACGCTGGTATATCTCTCGATTCCTATATAGTTAATATCCGGATGCAGGGCTGCCAAATCCATGATGAAGCGTCCTTTTCCCATGCCTACTTCTATATGAATAGGATTATCATTTTCTAAAAATTCGTGCCACTTGCCTTTTAGCGCAACTGGCTCCTGTATACAATAGCTGCTGTTTGAGACAACCTCATCAGCACCTGGAATGTTTCGTAATCTCATGTTCTGCTCCTTTCTTTACGAATTCTATTATAAAACGACAGAAAGTGCAAGGAAAAATGCCTTGCGCAGTGCTATTTCAACTATTATACTAAGTGTAGATTTTATTATAGGAGCAATATTGATGTTTGATAAGAAGAATATAATCAAAAGAGCTGGTCTGGCTGTGCTCACGGCATGCACGGTGCTTGGCAGCCTGTGCGCTTTTCCAAAGCCTGTGAAGGCAGAGGAGTACTGGCCAGAGGGACCGGAGATTGCATCGCCAAGCGCTGTGGTGATGGAGGTCAATACTGGAGCTGTGCTCTATGAGAAAAACAGCCATGAGCAGCACTATCCAGCCAGCATTACAAAGATTTTAACTACATACCTCACCCTCGAAAACTGTGATTTGGACGAAAAGGTTGTGTTTTCTGAGGATGCTGTATACAAGAATGAGGGTGACACATCCCATATATGGAGAGACATAGGTGAGGAAATGACCATAGAGCAGTGCCTCTATGGAGTAATGCTTGCCTCTGCCAATGAGTGTGCCTACCAGGTTGCCGAGTATGTGGGTGAGAAAAATGGCGGAGATTACAGCACATTCATAGATATGATGAATGATGAGGTCAAAAAGCTTGGCTGTACGGATACGCATTTTAACAATGCCAATGGTCTGCCTGACGAAGACCACTACACCAGTGCATACGATATGGCACTTATCAGCTGTGAGGCTTACAAGAACGAGGACTTCAGGATTATAACTGGAACAGAGACCTACACTATTCCACCTACAAACAAGCATGAGGAGCCTACATATTTAAGTAACCACCACAACATATTGCATTATTATAATACAGGTAAGTATGTTAATGAGTACTGTACAGGTGGAAAGACTGGATACACAGTGGCAGCAAACAGCACACTTGTAACCTATGCGGAGAAGGATGGCATCACCCTGTGCGTGGTTATAATGAATGCCCAGGCACCAGACCACTATACAGATACCAACACGCTGATAGATTACTGCTTCAGCAATTTTAATGCCCTTTCAATCGCCGATAATGATACAACCGTGGCAGAAAATGCAATGAAGGATATGGGAGTGTTAAACAACAATGACTTCTTTGCGACTCTGGATAAGGATGCGTACATAGTACTGCCTAGTACAGTTCCGTTTTCCGATGCAGCATTTGAGCTGGATCAAAGCGGCAGTGATTCCATAGCAAAGCTCAAGTACACCTACGCAGGCCACAATGTGGGCAGCGTGGAGATACAGGCATCAGGGGCAAAGGTAGAAAGCGAGTTCTACAAGGATGAGCCTGCGGCGGAAAAGAAAGTTATAAAGGTCAGTCCTTTTATATTTGTGATGATTATAATTCTGGTTGTTGTTCTTGCAGTACTGGCTTTCATAGGCAAGAAAATATATGACAATTTCTATGTCATAAGGCATAACATGTCAGTCAAGAGGGAGCGCAAGGATAGATTTAGAAATACTGGGGAGAAAAAGAAAAAATACAGGAAAAAAGACCGCATGTTTAAGTGATAAAAGACTAAAAAGACATGCAATAAGACAAAACAACCAAGAAATCGACAAACTATAGAAATATAGCTTGTCGATTTTTGCATACAGGACATGGTAAAATTAGGGTTAAATTATCAGACTATTTAGCAAAATGACTAGCTGATTACGATTTTTGGTGTATATAATAAGCCCGTTATAGGTCTCTGCAATGGTGAGAAACTTTCCCTCAAAGATTTCTGAGGTCGAGATAATATGTATCAGGTAGCTGCGCAGAGGGGCATCAGCATAGAGGAATACAGTCTCATAATCCTCCATTGGGTCAACAGACACATTTGCAATAGAGAAAGCGGAGGAGATGGAGTTCTCCTGATTGAACTGTGCCACAGTCTTATTTGCAATAAAATAACCGTATTCATCCTTGGGCATGTCTAAAGCTTTGACTGCACGCTGCACCTGTTTGGTCAGGGCGTCAGAGGCAGGGTATAGGGATTCAAAATAATTCATAAAATCTGCCGCCGATTTAAAGTGCTTATTACGTCCGTTTTCAAGCACCTCTGTCATCAATATTCTTTTAATGGTTTTCTCGCAGGTCTCACGGGACGGGCTGCGCCTGCTGTTTCCTGAATGTTCCATATGTACCTCCTGTCTGTGTTTTGCTGCCCTGCAATTTGGCTTTAAAGCTCATGATGCAAGGATACAACGACAAAAACGACATATTGATATGTCTCGAACCCTATTATACGACAAAAATACACTGTTGACGATAGATTTTAAGAAAGTTACAATATAAATAAATACCACTACAATTTTAATGGAGCGGAAAAAATGAAAATAGAAGAAGTAAAGGATCTTGTATTAAAAGCCATCGAGGAAAACGGTGGAATAGTGAAAAAGGAGCAGCTGGGAAAGCTGGGCGTAGACTACAGAAGAATCGTGGAGCTTCTTAATTCAGGTGACATCGTGAGGGTGAAAAACGGATATTACACGGATAAGCTTGAGCGTTTTACAGAGGAGGAGCTGGTGGCGGCATTGTTTCCAGATGCAAAGCTCTGTATGGAAAGCGCCCTGTATGCCTATGGCTACATCGACCAGAAGCCATATGGCTGGAGGCTGGCGGTTGACAAGAACACTTCCAAATCCAGATTCAAGATGGAGTACCCAAAGATTATACCCTACTATACAGAGCCAGAAGCTCTTGAGATAGGCGCAAGCACTATTGAGCTGCATGGAGCCACATTTGGCATATATGATAAGGAACGGATGATATGTGACTGCCTCAAATATGAGACAAAGATGGAGCATGACGATTTCAAGGCAGCGATACAGGGCTACATAAGGGATGAGGACAAGGACATATCCACCCTGCTTGAGTATGCCAGAGAGCGAAAGGTAATCAAAAAGGTACAGAGTTTTATAGGAGTGTGGCTGTAAGGTGTTGGTCAGAGAAATCAGCGAGAAAAGCAATCTGCCATTTGCGGATGTAATGTGGAAGTATCTGGGCGAGGATTTGCTCTACAAGATAAGCGAAGCAGGCGTGAATGATTACATCTGGCTTGGTGAGAAGGAACTAACTGATAATAAACTAAAGCTTATATATATAGAAAACAAAAAGAGCATGGAAGAAATCTCAGATATGATATTGAGCGAGCAAAGCGATATATACTGGGACGGAAAGCTTGAGGAAAACGGACAGGGTTATACATGGAAGCTGTCGGCAAGCTATGAAGACCTCAGGGTGGACTATCCTGTCTACATAAGACGGACTCTGGAAAAGGACATCACAGTGCCTGTATCCATGGAGCTTAGACCTATGAACCCAAAGCATAAGAGGATAAGCTATATGGTTTTTCCGTCGGACTGGATTCTCGTCCAGAGCCTCTTTGAGATAGTGTCAAAGCTTGAACTGATACACGACATGGGAGCATATATAAAGGCAAGTGAGATTCTCAGGACAGAGAGCATAAGCGGTAGATATGTGATGGAGGAGCTTGAAAAATTCTCAGAGAATAATCCAAAGCTCATAAGTGAGAAGAGACTTGCCCAGCTAAAGGGCTACAGAAATTATGGATATATGAGAAAGCGCTGGATAGCAGCCTGCAAAAAGCAGAAGAGGGAAGAAGCCTGGGAGGATGCGCTGGATATAATTGTGGCGTTTCTTGAGCCAATCTGGAATGCCCTCTGCAATAATGAGATATTTTTTGATGACTGGATGCCAGAGCTTGGCAGATATCTGGGATGATTGTATATTGGCAGAACCACACAGGCTTTAATAACTTATTATGAAAGCAGCTGTATACCAGAAGATTAAGACAAATAATAGACTTGATATAGAAAGGCGCAATCGTGCTTGAAGAAAAACTACTTGAAAATGCAGAATCAGACATATACCCCTTTCACATGCCGGGGCACAAGCGCAGGCTGACTGCCTGTGATTCCTATAAGATAGACATCACAGAGATAGATGGCTTTGACAACCTGCACCATGCGCAGGGTATCTTAAGGGAAGCCCAGGAAAAGGCTGCAAGGCTCTATGGCTCCAAAAAGGCATATTATCTGGTGAACGGAAGCACCTGTGGCATACTTGCAGCAGTCAGTGCAGCCACAAGGAAAAGGGATAAGGTGATTGTGGCAAGAAATTCCCACAAGGCAGTCTACAATGCCATATACCTAAATGAGCTTATACCCACATATGTATACCCGGTCATCACGGATATCGGAATACAGGGGCAGATAAGCACAGAGGCAGTGCAGAAAGCCATAGAGGAGACCAAAGACGCCAGTGCAGTCATAATCACTTCCCCGACCTATGATGGCATAAGCTCTGACATAGCCCAAATCGCAGAGCTTGCCCATGCAAATGACATGACACTCATAGTAGACTCAGCCCACGGAGCGCATTTTGGCTTTGGCTATGGCATGCCTGAAAATGTCATAAAGCAGGGGGCTGACATAGTTATAGAAAGTGTCCACAAGACACTGCCAGCATACACCCAGACAGCCCTGCTTCATCTGTGTAATGACCGCATAAAGCCAGAAGCAATAGAAAAATATCTGGACATATATGAGACAAGCTCACCATCCTATGTGCTGATGGCAGGGATAGAGCGCTGTATTGATATGGTGGCAGAACAAAAAGACCAGCTCTTTGGTACTTTACAGCACAATCTTGATGTATTTTATGATAAGGTGTCAGAGCTTAAGCACCTAAAGGTTTTGACCAAAGCAGACCTGAAAGCGGACGAAGCCTTTGATTTTGACAGAAGCAAGATAATAATACTGACAGACGGCGCAGGAATGAGCGGTCAGGATATGTGGGATATACTCTTGCAGAAATATCATATACAAATCGAGATGGCAGCAGGAAACTATGCGGTTGCCCTGTCAAGCGTCATGGATACAGAGGAGGGTTTTGACAGGCTGGCGGAGGCGCTTGTGGATATTGATAACGGCATAGAGCATGAGAGGCTTATGAACATGAGCAGAGTTGTAGATGGAGGTCTCGTTATAGATGGAGATAAAACTATGGATGAAGCACGTGCCGTAAGTACAGATGTAAATGTATATGAATGTACAGATATAGAAAAAGATAGCAGAAAGAATTTAAGCATTAATGCCGAAATATATCGCCCCAATGAGAGACGCTTTGAGATATTTGAAGCCGAGGAAGGATATAAACCCCAATGCAAATATGAAGCCGAAGAAGCATACAAACTTCAAGGCTCATATGAAGTTAAACCTGAAAATAGACTCCACGCCCTGCAAGTCCCTCTGGATAAGGCAGCAGGTCAGGTGTCAGCCAGCTATATAAATCTCTACCCACCGGGCATCCCCCTTATAGTTCCGGGAGAAATAATTTCTCCAAGGCTGATAAAGGATTTAAAGACGATAATAAAGCTTAATCTGGAGCTGCAAGGTTTGACAGAGAACAATTTCATAACTATACTAAAAGGATAATGAAAATGGGAAAAATATATTGTGTGATGGGCAAAAGCTCATCCGGTAAAGACACGATTTACTCCAGATTAATGAGTCAGGACGATTTTAATCTGAAAAAAATAATACCATATACCACAAGACCCATAAGAGAGGGTGAGGCTGACGGGCAGACCTATCATTTCTGCACAGAAGACCAGCTAAATGAGCTTGAAGCCACAGGAAAGATAATAGAGCTTAGAGCCTACGATACAGTATATGGCGTATGGAAATACTTTACAGTGGATGACGGGCAGATAGACCTGAGTCAAAACAGCTACATGCTTATAGGTACACTCGATACCTACACAAAGATAAGAGAATATTTTGGAAAAGACGCAGTTGTGCCGATATATATAGAAGTAGAGGATGGCGAGCGTTTACAGAGGGCATTAAACAGGGAGAAGCTTGAGGCAGAGCCAAAATACGCAGAGCTGTGCAGACGGTTTCTGGCAGACTCAAAGGATTTTTCTGAGGAGAACCTGCAGAAAGCCCAGATAGATGTGCGGTTTCAAAATCTGATACTGGAGGACACAATACAAAAGGTAAGGGATTACATTAGCAAAAATTAGAGGACGCTTATGGATGTAAAGGTAAACAATGTTTCACAGATAACCCAGGTGCCTGACACGCAGAAGACAACAGTCGGTGATGGCTCCTTCAAATTTACCCTGTCGTCAGCCATAACAGACGCAGAGCTGCAGGCAAGGGTGGACTCACTGATGGAGGACATCACAGCCCAGGGAAACCGCATCGCCCAGCATATGGACATAAGGGATATGAAAAAGTACAGGGGTCTGATTAAGGACTTCCTGAATGAAGTAGTATACAGGTCGCATAAGTTTTCCAGGGAGAATTTCCTCGACAGAAGAGGACGCCACAGGGTATATGGAATAATTAAACTCATAGATGAAAATCTGGATCAGCTTGCAACAGAGCTGGTATCAGATGAGATGGATCACTTGAAAATACTTAATGCAATAGGTGAGATTGAAGGATTATTACTGGATATATTTACCTAGAAAGTGGGGTGCAATATGGCAGGATTTAGGGATATAATCGGACATGAGCAGATAATAGAGCATTTGAAAAATGCAATAACAATGGGCAAGGTATCCCATGCTTACATTTTAAACGGGCCAGATATGTCTGGCAAAATGATGATAGCCGAAGCCTTTGCCATGGCATTGCAGTGTGAGAACATGGACAATATGATTGCCTGTGATATGGATGTGGATGCCTGTATGAAGTGCCGCTCGTGCAAGCAGGCGGCAGACCATAACCAGCCGGATATAATCTATGTCACACATGAGAAGCCAAATAATATCTCAGTAGACGAGATACGAGAGCAGGTAAATAACGACATAGCTATCAAGCCATACAGCAGCGAATACAAGATATATATAGTAGATGAAGCGGAGAAGATGAACCAGCAGGCACAGAATGCCCTCCTTAAGACCATAGAGGAGCCGCCTGCATATGGAGTAATAATGCTCCTCACCACAAACGCAGACAGCTTCCTGCCAACCATAAGGTCAAGATGTATAACTCTGGATTTGAAGGCAGTAAAGGATGAACTGATACACAAATATCTCATGGAGAAGCTGCACATACCAGATTATCAGGCAGATGTGTGTACAGCCTTTGCCCAGG
>CAVKUD010000122.1:0-8796 GCA_963659315.1 Senegalimassilia sp.
CTCTGGATGTACCAGAAGCTTGGCGTCTGGATGAAGAGCCTTTGCCTTTTTTACATTAAAGGCAGACATGCGCAGATGGGTAGGACACCCCCCGTGTACAAACTTAAATTCCTTCTCTGGAACCTGTTCAGCCACCCATGCTCCCAGGTTACAGTCTGGCACAAATAAAATCTTATCGTTATCTATATTTTTTACAATCTTTACAGCAGAGGATGATGTCACACACACATCACACAGGGTCTTAAGCTCAGATGTGGTGTTTATGTAGGCTACCACTGTATAGTCTGGATTGTTGTCCTTTAGGCTCTGAAGAAGCTCTGTGTCAAGCTGCTCTGCCATAGGACATCCTGCACCTGGGTTTGAGAGCAGGACTCTCTTTTCAGGAGACAGAATCTTAACTGTCTCTGCCATAAATCTGACACCGCACATGAGTACGTTCTTGTTAGGTGCTTTGGCCGCCTGCACGCTTAAGCCATAGGAATCGCCTGTGTAGTCAGCTACCTCTAATATCTCGTGGCTCTGGTATGCATGGGCTAAAATGCACACATCGTTTTCTTTTTTTAATCTAAGGATTTCATCCTGTAATTCTCTGGTTGTCATTTTAATCTCCTAAATTGTGTAAATTTCTGTTAAGTGTGGCTAGATAAATCCATTAACACTTAGTGAGATTATACGGGCTTATAATATCTGTTGTCAACAATAAACTTTACAAATGTTTTACATGTGTCTTGTCACTTGTAAAGTTTTGTGCTATACTCCCATTCAACGACGTTAAAGAAAAGGCATTTATTAATGCGAAAGGAAGTATTGATATGAAAACAGACGTGTTAATAGCTGGTACAGGATGTTCTGGATTGTACTGCGCACTGAACCTTCCAAGGGATACGCAGATACTTATGATTACAAAATCCGATCTGGAGAGCAATGATTCTTTCCTGGCACAGGGCGGTATGTGCATGTGGAAGGCACCAGAGGATTACGACAGCTATTTTGAGGATACTATGAAGGCTGGTCATTATGAGAATGACAAAAAATCCGTTGAGATAATGATTAAATCATCACCTGATGTGGTGAAGGAGCTTGTGTCATACGGAGTGGAGTTTGAGCGTGACAAGGATGGAAACCTCCTGTATACAAGGGAGGGTGCCCATTCCCAGAAGAGAATCGTCTTCCACGAGGACATCACAGGTAAGGAAATCACCAGCAAGCTTCTTGCCAGGGTAAAGGAATTGCCAAATGTGACCCTTATGGAGTACACTTCTATTATTGATATAGTAGAAAAAGACAAAAAATGCGTGGGAGCAGTGATTGAGCTTAAGGACGGCAGTCAGGTAACAGTAGATGCCAGATATGTAGTGCTTGCAACTGGCGGAATCGGTGGACTTTATAAGCACTCAACCAATTTCAGACACTTGACAGGTGACGCTCTTGAAATAGCTAAAAAGCATGGCGTTGAGCTTAAAAATCTCGATTATGTGCAGATTCACCCTACTACACTTTATTCCGAAAACAGTGAGGAGAGAAGCTTCCTGATTTCAGAGTCAGTGCGAGGCGAGGGGGCAAAGCTCTATGACAAGAACATGGAACGCTTTACAGATGAGCTTTTGCCAAGGGATGTTTTGACTGAAAAAATATATGCCCAGATGGAGAAGGATGGCACTGAGCATGTCTGGGAGGATTTGAGGACAATTCCAAGGGATGAGCTTGAGAGGCATTTCCCAAATATCATAGAGCACTGCAAGGAGATGGGCTATGATGTGTTTACTGAGTGTATTCCTGTTGTCCCAGCCCAGCACTATTTCATGGGTGGAATCAAGGTAAACTATGAGAGCGGCACATCCATGAAAAACCTTTACGCAGTAGGAGAGACCGCCTGCAACGGAGTGCATGGAAAAAACAGACTGGCAAGCAATTCCCTGCTTGAGAGCCTTGTATTTGCAAAGAGGGCTGCGCTTGATATGGCAGCAGATATGGGCAGTTCGTTGAGAAAAGCTGTATAAACGATTCAGCAAAATTTCAATGTGGAAAAAACAAATATATATTTAAAAGAGAGGAAGTAATATGTACGATCAGGTAACATTGGGCTTAAACGTAGACCCATATATTTTAGGAGCATTAAAGGAAGACATCACAAGCGAGGATGTATCTACAAACGCAGTTATGCCAGAGCCAAAGCAGGGCGAGGTTGACTTAATCTGCAAACAGGATGGAATCATCTGCGGCTTACAGGTTTTTGAGAGAACTTTTACACTTTTAGATAATAAGACAAGAGTTGAGTTTATGGTTAGGGATGGCGATTTTGTCAAGGCAGGACAGCTTATGGCAAAGGTATATGGAGACATCAGAGTCCTCCTCTGTGGTGAGAGGACTGCCCTCAATTATCTCCAGAGAATGAGCGGAATTGCCACATATACACATGAGGTTGCAAGCCTTTTAGAAGGCAGCAGCATCAAGCTTCTTGACACCAGAAAGACAAGTCCAAACAACAGGATTTTTGAAAAATATTCAGTCAGAGTGGGCGGTGGAAATAACCACAGATACAATCTGTCAGACGGCGTGCTCTTAAAGGATAACCATATCGGAGCAGCAGGCGGTGTGAAGGAAGCTGTGACAATGGCAAAGGCTTATGCTCCATTTGTCAGAAAAATCGAGGTAGAGGTAGAGACTTATGACATGGTAGTAGATGCAATCGAGGCTGGTGCAGACATAATCATGCTTGACAACATGTCAGATGACCTCCTTAGAAAATGTATTGCTTACATTGATGGAAGGGCAGAGATTGAAATCTCGGGAAATGTCACAAGGGAAAATATTGCAAGACTTAAGGATATGGGAGTAGACTATATCAGCAGCGGTGCCCTGACACACTCTGCACCTATTATGGATATTTCTCTTAAAAACCTTCATGCAGTCTAGTATGATGTGCTAAAGCTTGAATTAGAATGATTTTCATGTAAAATAGTATATAGAAGAAATATGCTGGAAAGGAAGAAAAATGAACGGCGAAGACAGACGTGAGAAAATAATAAATATTTTAAGGTCGAGCAGTACTCCTGTTGCAGGAGTCGCATTGGCAAAAGAGCTTAATGTGAGCAGGCAGGTCATAGTCCAGGATGTCGCATTACTTAGAGCCAATGGCACCGCGATTTTTTCAACAAACAGAGGCTATGTTTTACAGACAAGAAATGTATGCGAGCGTGTATTTAAGGTACAGCATGCTGATGACGAGGTGGAAGAGGAGCTTTCCCTCATAGTGGATATGGGAGGCTATGTCAAAGACGTGTTTGTATACCACAAGGTGTATGGCGTCCTGCGTGCTGACATGAATATCAAATCCCGCATGGATATCCGAAAATACATGGAGGATATAAGGTCTGGAAAATCAAGTCTGCTTAAGAATGTTACCTCGGGATTTCACTATCATACCATAGTGGCTGACAGTGAGGAGCTTCTGGATATGATACAGGAGGAACTGAGCAAGAGAGGCTTTCTTGCCAAGCTGCAGGATTATGAGCCTGTGAACTTCTGGAAGGATGCGCAGTAGATACTATAATAAAGAGTCCAAAACGTGCTTATTGGCATGTTTTGGACTTTTTTTATTAATATTAGCATAAGTGATTGACATATATATCAACCGGTGTTATATTTACTACATCAATCGTACTACGACAGACATAGTAACGACAAACGTAGTACGACTGACAAGGTATAAAATGTACGATTTAATGTACAGATAATATGCTTTAATATGCTGCATAAAATAATGAAAACACAGTGTATATGGCACATCAGATTATCTGTACACAAGCAAAGCGAGGTGAGATTCGTATGATAAGCATCAGCAGTGATGTTATCAGAGGCTACAACGATACCATTATCCTCTATCTGCTGCTGGATAAACCATCCTATGGTTATGAGATATCCAAGCGAATCAGGCAGATGACGGATGAGAAGTATATCATCAAGGAGACGACGCTCTACTCTGCATTTAACAGGATGGAAAAGAACGGTTACGTCACATCATTTTCGTCAAATGAAGAGACTGGAAAGCGCAGAACCTACTACCAGATAACAGATGAAGGAAGAGCCTATTACAGGGAAAAATGCGAAGAATGGGTTTTGACAAAGGATGTTATAGAACGATTTATTCATAATTAAGAGGAGATTAAAATGGAAACTATAAAAAATTATCTTGAAACCATGTTTATGAATCTTCCTAATACCCCGGAGGTCAGGAGAGCCAAGGACGAGCTGGGACAGATGATGGAGGATAAGTTTGCAGAGCTTATTGAAGAGGGCAAGACAGAGAACGAAGCTGTGGGAACGGTTATATCAGAGTTTGGCAACTTAAGTGAGCTTGCAGATGTGCTTGGAATAAACGGATATGTCAATCCCCAGGCTGCTTCACAGGCAAATGCCAGTCAGGCAGGTGGCATGAATCAAAATGGGGCTGCAAATGCAACAGGAAATGCCAATGGCGCATATGCGAATAATGCCCAGGCAAGACAGTACACACCTCACATGCTCACATCGGCAGAGGTAAAAGACTATTTAAAGGATAAGTCAAGAGAAGCCTTTATGATAGCCTTTGGAGTGCTTTTATGCATCATATGTGTGACAGGACCGATTGTGACAGATGCAATCCCTGGAGGCTCAGATGCGGTTGGTGTTCTATTTATGTTTTTAAGCATTGGCATCGGAGTGGGTATGTTTGTATTTTCAGGCATTAAAATGTCAAAGTGGAACTATATAAAGCAGACCCCATGTGCAGTGGATTTTGCTACATTTAATGAGGTAAAGCAGGAAAAGGACAGATTTAATAACCTGCACGCTGTCTTTATAACAATCGGCGTACTTTTCTGCTGTATATGCTTTGTCCCTGCGGCAGTACTTGATGACATGAACTTAAGTTTTGTAGGCGTGGATATAGACAGCATAACAGGAGCAATGCTTTTCTGGCTTGTGGGAGCCGGGGTATTCCTTATTGTGTTCAGCTCAATTAAAATGGGCAGCTTCCAGACAATTTTGCAGATAAATGATGCTTCAACCATGGGTGGAAACTTCACACCGGTAAAGAAGCACCAGTCATATTCAAACAAGACAGTGGAAGCGATTATGTCAGTATACTGGTCAACAGTGACCTGCATATACTTAATCTGGAGCTTTGTAACATTCGACTGGTCAATAACATGGATTGTGTGGCCAATAGCTGCAATAGTCCAGATGATTGTAAACAATATATTTGGGGAGGATTAAGTGATGAGAAAAGCGTATCTTTCAATATTATGGATAGTTACTGTTATATGTATAATAGGCGGTACCATTTACCATGTAGGTGGACTGGTACAGTTCGCTGGAAATAATATATTAGATTATGTTACCGGCGGAGGAATTAAAAAGGAACAGGCTGGTCCTGTTGTGTCAGGCGAGTATGATATTGCTGTAGAAAATGATAGAGTTGCCATTGACGTGGACGGCTCATATCTGGATTTTACCCTGCAAAAAGGTGATAGCTGGAGCGCATCCTACAGCAGTGTGGAGTGGTTAAAGCCAGAGATGGATGTGACTGAGGAGGATGGAGTGACAAAGCTTACATTCACCCAGCCGGATATGTCTGTAAAGAACCTTAATAAATATTATAATTTAAGCAGCAGTCTTACAATAACAGTTCCTGAAAATGTATCTTTTACAGACTTAAATATTACACTGAGTCTTGGAGATTTGGATATGATGGATATTAAGGCAGACCTTGCAGACCTTAATCTTGATTTGGGTGACTTAGATATGGAAAACTGTAATATTGGCACATTTACAAGCAATATGGATATGGGTGATACAACAATCAGGAAAACAGAGTTTAAAAATGCCGATATTAATGCAAGCATGGGTGATATAGAGGTCACAGATTCTGAGTTTAAGGATATGAAGCTGACAGCAGACATGGGAGAAATCACTGTCAAATCAGCAGTCAGCCTGGAGGATTACAGGATTGATGCAGATGTCAGCATGGGTGATGTGAAGGTCAATGGTAAAAAGTACAGTGATGACTATAGCCAGAAGGGCAAGGCTGGAACACTTACTGTGGACTCAAGTATGGGGGATGTTGAGATTGCCTGGTAATCATCAAAATGGGTTGACAAGATAAGTTGTCAAGTTATATACTAAGGCATGAAAAGTAAAAGACTATGACGAAGACAGTAGTTTCCATAGGAAAGTCAAAGAGAGTCAGGGATGGTGAGAGCCTGATATGAGTAATGTGGAGATGAAAATCACTTCTGAGTTGCAGACCGAAATCATGGCATAGAGCCGTGAGATTAGAGACTGACGTATTTCCTACGTTACAGGGAACGAGGTATGCAAGGAGAAATCCTTAAGTACATTGTAATAGGTGGTATAGACGTATTGGCGTCCCTGATTACATCAGGGGCGCTTTCTTATTTTTATTTTGAAGCTTGGAACAAAGGGTGTTTGTGAAGCTGTGTAAGGCAGATTCCATAAATACAATTTAATATTTGTTCCGAGTTACGGATATAAGATTTTCTAAATGTTCCGATTTAAGTTGTGGAAAAAGGACGCAAACGTTTTGCATTCGCCATCCATGGCTCAAGCACCACTCCCGTCAACATCCTGTTGCCGGGTTGCTGAACTACAAACAGAACATTAAGAAAATCTAATATCCTTCACAGTCACAAATATTCAATTGTATTTGTGAAACCTGCCATCCAAAAATTGCGAACACCCTTTGCAATAGTGACAAACAATAATGACAGAAATAAGAAAGCGCCAGTAAAACAATACAAAAAGATATATACTGCTTATCACAATAAGTTAATAACCTAAATAATAATATAGAAAGAGGAGATTCAATCATGTACAAGAAGGTTGACACCAACATGAACTTCGTTGATCGTGAGAAAGAAATCGAGAAATTCTGGGACGACAACGACATCTTTAGAAAATCTATGGAAAACCGTAAAGAGGGTGAGACTTACACTTTCTATGACGGACCACCAACTGCCAACGGTAAGCCACATATCGGACATGTGGAGACCCGTACTATAAAGGATATGATTCCAAGATTCCAGACTATGAAGGGCAAATATGTACCTAGAAAGGCTGGATGGGACACACATGGTCTTCCTGTTGAAATCGAGGTTGAGAAGCTTCTCGGCTTAGATGGCAAGGATCAGATTGAAGAGTATGGTCTTGAGCCTTTCATCAAAAAATGTAAAGAGTCTGTATGGAAATACAAGGGTATGTGGGAGGATTTCTCAGGTACTGTTGGTTTCTGGGCTGACATGGATAACCCATATGTAACATATGATGACAATTTCATTGAGTCTGAGTGGTGGGCTCTTAAGGAAATCTGGAACAAGGGTCTTCTCTACAAGGGATTTAAGATTGTTCCTTACTGTCCTCGTTGTGGTACACCTCTTTCAGCACAGGAGGTTGCCCAGGGTTATAAATTAGTAAAAGAAAAATCAGCAGTAGTTCGTTTTAAGGTTGTAGGAGAGGATGCTTATTTCCTTGCATGGACAACAACTCCTTGGACACTTCCAAGTAACGTTGCTCTCTGTGTAAACCCTAACGACACATATATCAAGGTAAAGGCTGTTGACGGATATACTTATTATCTGGCAGAGGCTCTCGCTGACAAGGTGCTCTCTCAGCTTCTTTCAAAAGAGGACAAGGAAGAGGGCAAGGCTGCATATGAAGTCCTTGAGACTTACAAGGGAAAAGACCTTGAGTACAAGGAGTATGAGCCACTTTACGACTGTGCTAAGCAGTTAGCTGACAAGCAGGGCAAAAAGGGCTTTTTCGTTACATGTGACACATATGTAACAATGTCAGACGGTACTGGAATCGTACACATTGCTCCTGCCTTTGGTGAGGATGATGCCAATGTTGGACGTAACTATGATCTGCCATTCGTGCAGTTTGTAAATGGCAAGGGAGAGCTTACAGAGGAGACTCCTTTTGCTGGCATGTGGGTAAAGGATGCTGACCCAGAGGTACTTAAGGACTTAAGCTCAAGAAAGCAGCTCTTTGATGCTCCTAAGTTTGAGCATGAGTATCCACACTGCTGGAGATGTGACAAGCCACTCATCTACTACGCTAGAGAGTCATGGTACATCAAGGAGACAGCTGTAAAGGATGACCTTATCAGAAATAACAACACAGTAAACTGGATTCCTGAGTCAATCGGTTCAGGACGTTTCGGAAACTGGTTAGAGAATATCCAGGACTGGGCTATTTCCCGTAACCGTTACTGGGGTACACCACTTAACATCTGGGAGTGTGAGTGCGGACACAGAGAGTGTATCGGAAGCCGTGCAGAGCTTGCAGAGAGAGCAGGAGATCCAAAGGCTGCTGAAGTAGAGCTTCACAGACCATATATTGATGAAGTGACAATGCCATGTCCAGAGTGTGGCAAGACAATGCACCGTGTACCAGAGGTACTCGACTGCTGGTTTGATTCTGGAGCAATGCCATTTGCCCAGCATCATTATCCATTTGAGAATAAAGAAGTATTTGAGCAGCAGTTCCCTGCCAAGTTTATTTCTGAGGCTGTTGACCAGACCCGTGGATGGTTCCATTCACTCATGGCAGAGTCAACACTTCTCTTTAACAAGGCACCATATGAGAACGTAATCGTACTTGGACATGTGCAGGATGAGAACGGACAGAAGATGTCTAAGTCAAAGGGAAATGCAGTAGACCCATTTGATGCTCTCCAGACATACGGAGCAGACGCAATCAGATGGTATTTCTACACAGCAAGTGCACCATGGATTC
>CAVKUD010000123.1:0-8782 GCA_963659315.1 Senegalimassilia sp.
TCTTCTGTACTACTTCGAGTACTTCATCAACATAGCCCATTTATATATCTCCTTTTCTTAAAAATTATTATAAACACTAATATTCATCAATAAGTTTATTTTATAAGGTTTTCTCCCATTACACAATAGCATTTTTAAAGATTTCTATAACAAATATTCATTTTATTTATTATTTTCATTCATAATAAAACTTTTTACTATATTTTTGCAAGAGCATGCCTCACTTCTTGCAAAATAAAATTATGACTTGTGCATAATATTTTTTAATTCTTGATGCTTTTTGTTTTAAAAAATAAGCATAACCACACTCTCTGCTTATTTTATTTAAGCTTATGTATGATTATGCCTATTCGACATCGGCCTATGCTATGCAAAAGCCATATTTACTTTGTAGCTACTTCCTTGACATATGCAAGTGCCTTGTTTACCGGTGGGATAAACAGAATGACGATTGTGATTGCTGCCTCAAGGAAAATGTATGCTCCGTTATATGCAAGTGAGTATACAACAGGGCTTGAAAATCCATAGTCAGACGCATACATTCCAAAGAAAATCCATCCTGAAATGAATGCAAATACATATCTGCCCAGAATACCTGCTATGTAGCATATAATGACAGCGTACTTGCTCTTATTTTTCCAGAAGATTCCTGCAAGTCCAAGTGCCCCGAATGCAAAGATGTAATCAACCAGCATCTGTGGAACGCTTAAAATGTATGGGTCAATAACAAGCTGTAAGATACCGTAAGCCACACCTGTTGTAAGTCCTGCGCCAAGTCCGAACCAGTAACCAATCAATGTGATAAAGAGCATTGATAATAAGGTAACTGAGCCACCCATTGGCATATGTACAAGCTTAATCATTGATGTAACCATTGCAAGCGCGATTGCCATTGCTGAAAATGCAAGCTGCTTGGCAGAAAATTTCTTTTTGCCTCCAAAAATCGCACATCCTATAAGTAAGCATGCAAGCATAATCACTACTAAAGCTGTATAGCCTGCTGTTGTGAGACTGTAGGTTGTTCCTCCCCACTCGTCTACTACTGGTGTTGCAAAAAATGACATAAAAAACTCCTCCTTTGTACTTGGTGCTAGGAGGAGTCATATTGACTACGTTTTGCTTCCCTACGTCGGTATTATCCGCATCAGGTAATAAGGGACAGATTTAAAAAATCATCTCAGCTATCAAGCACCCCTAGCATCTTATTTTTTTGTCAGTGACTAGAATAGTCTTTATATCTCAAATTGTCAAGTCTCTTAATCCAGCAGCATCTTGACACAGCCATACATACCAGCATCATTGCCAAGTCCTGCAAGCACAAAGCGTGTGTCCTTGCATGCGTGGAATACTGATTCTGTAAAATGCTTATGTATTGTATCAATTAAAATCTGACCAGCCTTTGACACGCCGCCACCGATTACGATAACCTCTGGGTTTGTCACTGCTGCGATATTGGAAAGTGTGCTGCCAAGAATCTTACCAAGCTCCTCTACAAGCTCTGTTGCAATCTTGTCGCCCTTCTTTGCCTCATCAAAAATAACCTTTGCTGAAAGCTCCTCCACAGCTCTGAGGCTTGTCTCCTCGTCTGTCTTTGCCAGCTTCCTCTTTGCCATTCTTACGATTCCTGTAGCAGATGTGTACTGCTCTAAACAGCCGTACTGTCCGCAGTTACATGCCTCGATTTCATCATCATTTACTGTGATATGTCCGATTTCTCCACCGGCACCATTTGCTCCGGCGATTACCTTGCCGTCCACAATGATTCCACCGCCTACACCTGTTCCAAGTGTAACCATTACCATATCCTCGCTGCCTTTTCCTGCACCCTGCCACATCTCTCCAAGGGCTGCAACATTTGCGTCATTTCCAGCCTTTACCTTGAGTCCTGTGAGGCTTGCAAGCTCTTCCTCTACATTGAATACACCCCAGCCAAGGTTTACGCACTTGAGTACTATGCCCTTGCTGTTTACAGGTCCTGGAACTCCTACTCCGACACCCTGTACATCATTTTTTGAAATGCCTTCCTGGGCAAGCTTGTTATCAATAGCCTTTGCTATATCAGATAAGATATTCTCACCGCCGTTTGTTGTGTCAGTCTTAATCTCCCACTTATCTATAAGCTTTCCGCTTGTCTCAAAAAAACCCATCTTGATGGTTGTTCCACCAACATCTACGCCAAATCCATACTTTTTCATAAAAATTTGCTCCTTTTCCTTATATGTGTCGATTATAGTTCATCAAATTTATTTAATCAATATGATTATGTTTCAAATTCGTGTAAAATTGCGCTATTTTAGTTTGCTGCATCCTGACCATCCTGCGGCGCCTGACCTGTAGTATCTGCTCCCTGTCCGTCCTGTGATGGCTGACCTGTGGTATCTGCTCCCTGTCCGTCCTGTGGTGTCTGACCAGCTGTGTCTGCTCCCTGTCCGCCCTGGGATGGCTGACCTGTGGCATCTGTGCCCTGTCCACTCTGATTTAGCTGACCGTTTGCATCCACGCCTTGATTATTCTGGATTACCTGACCATTTGCATCCACAGCTTGTCCGTCCTGCTGATCCTGACCAGCCGCATCCACATTCTGGTTATCCTGGTCAGCCTGCCCATCATCTGCATTTTGTGCATCCTGATTCTGCAAAAATTCATCTGACAGCTGGGCATATGGCAGAAAATCCATAGGGGTTAAGCCCTGATGAATAGTTTCCATATAATTTTTCCATATGGTTCCCGGATACGAGCTTCCGTTTAAGCCCTTCACCTGTTCTGGAATATCACAGCCTACCCATACGCTTGTAGTGTAGTATCTGGTGAAGCCGCAGAACCAGCCATCCTTTAAATCATTAGTTGTACCAGTTTTTCCTGCACATGGCATGTCTGTAAGCTTAAGATTTTTTCCTGTACCGATCTCCATAACGCCTGTTAAGATGTCAGTCATCATCCTTGACGCATTTTCGTCATAGATTACTGTATCCACATCATCTGACTCGTATATGACGCTCTCATCAGAATCCACAATCTTTACTATACAGGTCGGGTCTTTAAAATATCCGTTGTTTTCAATCGCCCTGTAGGCTGATGCCATCTCCAGTGTAGATACTCCGTTGGTAAATCCCCCAAGTGCTGTAGCATCTATATAGTCAGAATCCTTGATTTCTGTAAAATTCATATTTTTTAGATATTGAAGTCCAACTGTCGGGGTCAGCTCATCATACAGCTGCCATGCCACTGTATTTAAGGACTGTTCCACCGCAAAGCGCAGGGTGACTTCTCCGTAATATCTGTCTGAGGCATTGGATGGTCCGCCCTCAAACTGGTGGTCATCCACTATAGAGTCTGGTGTGTAGCCCCTCTCCAGAGCTGGTGTATACACGATTAATGGCTTTATCGAGCTTCCCGGCTGACGGTGGCTCTGATAAGCCCTGTTTAGGGTATAGCCCGAAAAATCCTGACTCCTGCCTCCAACAATCGCCACTACCTGTCCTGTGGAATTATCAATGCAGACTGCTGCTCCCTGCATTTTGTAGACACCCTCATCATTGGTATCTGTAAAGCCCGCCAGTGCATCGTCCACTGTGGTCTGAAGCAGCTCCTGCTTTTCCATATCTATAGAGGTATAGATTTTATAGCCGCCGCTATACAGCTCCTTCTGGCAGTATGAGTACATCTCGTCATAGTTGGTCTGGTATTCCTGCTTTTCCTCATCTGTATCAAAATAATACTTGAATTCAAAGCCCTCATTCTCCATAAGTGCCCTGGTAGCGCAGTAATATGCGTAAGTATCTACATAATTATTGACACTTACATCCTCCTTCTGAGGGACGCTCATAATTATCTGCTCGTTTACCGCCTCGTTGTACATCTTTTCGGATATTTTGCCATCCTCATACATATTTAAAAGAATCTTGTTGCGCCTCGTAATCGTATGGTCACTGTTAACTAAGGGGTCATAATATGTGGGGCTGTTGGGAATTGCACACAAAAAAGCCACCTGTGACAGGTCGAGCTCATTTATATCGCAGTTAAAATATCCCTTGGCTGCCGCCTCTATTCCGTAATATCCGTTGGCAAAATATATATTGTTCAGATAAAATTCCATTATCTGGTTCTTGCTGTAGCGCTTCTCAAGCTCCGTGGCGATAAACATTTCCTTTACCTTACGCTGCCAGGTCTTATTGGTATCCAGATATATATTTCTCGCCAGCTGCATGGTAATGGTACTGCCACCCTGGCTTATGGTGCCATCCTGTATTATCGCCTTTGCCGCCCTGACTATAGCCTTGTAGTCTATTCCATTATGCTTATAGAATTTTTTGTCCTCTATGCTGACCATGGCTGTCACAAAGTAGGATGGTATGTTTTCGTATTCTACATACTCTGCCTTCTTGGTGGTCTGGGTCTCCGATATCAGGTCTCCATTTGCGTCATACAGTGCGCTTGTCCTGGATGGTACAAATGTGTTCTTGTCCGATTCGCTAACAAGCTTTATTGCGTCCTTGCGCAAATCCTGAACCTCTGTGGCGTAGCCGCCGTAATAGTAGTAGCCAAGACCGCCTAAGACCAGTATCATGAGTAAAATCTGAAATTTTATTACAAACCAGAAAAAACGGTGCTGCTTCTTTTTTTTCTTCTTTTTAGCTGCCATTAATGTCTCCCTGCGCTTAATTAATCTTGTTACCATTTTACTCATTTTTTTGGGGGTGCGCAACATAATCGCAAATATTTGAAAAGGCTCCGATTTCTCGAAGCCTCTTGCTTATTCCATCTGACGTCCTATGAATTTAGCTGCTGTTTTGACAAGTGTGACAGCGTGTGCCTTATCCCAGTTATCCTCATCCGAGTCCATAAGCGCAACTGCCCCGATTACATCGCCGCCACTGATAATAGATGCCAGGGCAAAGCACTGCCATACATCCTCCATATCCTTTGTGACAGACAGCGGCTCTTCTCCAAAGTCATAGCCGACTACCTTGCGCTTTTCTATCATTTTTTCCACATTTGTGGACAGTTCTTTGCCCTCTATGTCCTTTTTTCTCTTGCCCGCTGCGGATATGCAGACATCCCGGTCTGTGACACAGGCTGTATATCCTGTGGCTTCTGACAGGCTGTTGGCATAGTCTGACGCATACTGCCCCAACTCACAGATTGGAGAGTATTTTCTCAGCATGATTTCTCCCTCACGGTTTGTATATATTTCCATAGGGTCGCTTTCCCTGATTCTCTGGGTTCTTCTTATCTCCTTTGGAATCACTATTCTGCCTAAGTCATCTATTCTGCGCACGATTCCTGTTGCTCTCATACGAAAAATTCCTCCTGTTTCTTACATACTTTCCATAATTTGTACTGTAGGAGTAGTATGTGAAATGGAGGAGAATTTTATTCTAATTGTTCAATAGCCAGTCGGCAATATCCACTATTTTGACCCCTTCATACTGATACTCATCATGTCTTGTTCTGGCAATGACAAACTTAGGGTATGCATCCCTAATCTGGAGAAGTGGAGACACTTCTCGTTCAAAAGTCTCCTGCCCAGATATGTTATCACTCACCTGAATGTAAATTTTTTCACTGCCTTTTTGCGCCACAAAATCTATTTCCTTCTGATACAGCTTTCCCACATAAACATCATAGCCTCGGCGAAGGAGTTCAATACATACTATATTTTCATAAACTCTGCCATAATCCATATTTCTGCTTCCAAGAATCGCATAACGGATTCCGCTGTCACAAAGATAGAATTTTTCAGAGTTTTCAAGATATTTCTTTCCACGAATGTCATAGCGCTTAATATCGTAGAACACAAACGCATTACACAAATATTTCATATATCTGCTAATCGTCACATGGTTTGTCGGTGTGTCATTCGCAGTCAATAGTTGACTGACCTTATTAGATGAAGTCAAGTTACTGATATTGTCCATAAGGAACTCACTTAATCTTTGCAATACCATCGTGTCCGACAAGTTATATTTTTGTACCAGATCTCTTGTTACAATAGTTTCGTAGACCTCTTTGATATAATTTGTCCTGTCATTTTCTGTTCTATAAGCATAGGAACCAGCCAGACCACCCTTCAAGGCATACTCATCAAACAACTTGTCCCTATCCTGAATATCCTCATTGTATTTACAATATTCCCGAAAACTAAATGGAAATACATGGATTTCAATGTAACGTCCAGTAAAAAGTGTGGCTAAATCTGCACTTAACAGAAAGGCATTTGAGCCAGTCACATAGATATCATATTTGCCTTTTGAATATAGACTATTGATTGACAGCTCAAATTGTGGGCACATCTGAACCTCATCCACAAAAAGATAATTTGTTTTTCCTGCCTGATAGTGTTCCTCCACATAAGCATGCAATGCATGATATTCCTTAATTTCTTCATAAGCCAAATCCATAAAATCAATAAAAATAATATTTACATTTTCAAAATGACTTTTCAGATACTCTATATATGCCAGCATGAGTTTTGATTTACCGGAACGTCGGATACCTGTAATAATCTTAATGTCAGGCGTCCCATTCAACTCAATAATTCTATTCAGATACATTTCTCTTATAATGGTTTTCATATAAGCACCCTCTTTCAAAACTTTAAAATTTTTTATTTTTTGAAACTGCTTTATATCACTTATTATACTGTCTGTATCTAGTATGTGCAAGTTTACGCTTTCAAAACTTAAAAAATTTTCATTTTTTGAAAGTGAGTATGTCATGTCCTATAACGCAAATCCAGCTTATATTTGCCAGCTTTTACAGTAATATAATATGTAGTTCCTGCATCTATTTATTAATATCGCCAGTCCATCTTTTACTTCCCAAAACTAATAAAACAAAAGATAAAACCAGCTCCGCAATTATTTTTATTGCATTAAAACTCCACGTCTCCTCTGCTACTCTTAAGGTTACCGCCATCACTGGCTGAATTGCAATGAAGCAATATGCCAGACTGCCCAGATTTCTAAAAACCGACTCAAGAAAAGCAGGGGCAAATATTACCACAAAAGCGATTATCTCTGCATTTATTACCTTTTTACAAAAAGTAGAGAAAAAGGCAATTATAGCAGTCGTAAACAGACTCTGTATAATGGCATTTATGACATAATAGACCAGGAAGAGGCTGGCGCTCTGGTTGGCAAGGGGTGCGTCAAAGACAAACAGCTGCTCCATGGTCACTGCCTTATCAGGCATACCGTAAAAGCATACATTTGCTATTCCTGTTAACAGCAGCAATAATAAATTTATGCCTGCTGTGATTGATAAAACCACCAAAACTCTCGCAGTGTAATCGCTTTTTCTGCCCTTGGCGGTGGAATAAATCAGTTTATCTGTCCCCAGCTCCTTGTCCTCGCAAAATATAGGAGTCAGCATAATTATCTGGACAATAATCCCTACTACCAGAATAAGCTCTGCCAAATCGAAAAAACGCTTATAGCCTGCTGCCAGATTAAAGTCACTTACAAAGCCCTGTACCTTACCAGCTTCAAGCACAGTCTGCCCCAGAAAAAAGACAAGCAGTGCGCCTGTTAATATCCATGTTATTTTCTTATTTAGGATTTTCTTTAATTCTTCACCATATAATTCCATTTTTATCACCCATATTCATTAGTATTACTCGCTCACAACATTGCAATAATATAAATAGGCATCTTCCAAATTTGGCACAGCCCTTACCGCATTTTTTATTTTACAATCCTCAGATATAAATCTCAGCTTAGTCACGCCGTCACTCTTCTTGATGGTTCCCTTTTCTGCTATTAAATCCAAAGCCGAATCGCTTTTTGAAAATTCACATTCCCAGACCATATCCTGTATTGGTTCTAAAATCGTCTCAATTGAACCATTTGCAACAATACTTCCATGTGACATCATGAGGATTTTGTCAGCTATATACTCGATGTCAGATACAATGTGGGTCGATAACAGTACAATCCTGTCCTCCCCCAGCCCGCCTATCAGGTTCCTGAATCTGATACGCTCCTGTGGGTCTAAGCCTGCTGTGGGTTCATCCAAAATCAAAAGCCTTGGATTGTTTAAGAGTGCCTGGGCTATCCCGACTCGTCTAATCATTCCGCCAGAATAGGTCTTTAACTGCTTCTTCCTGACCTCATATAAATCTACAGCCTTAAGCAGTTCTGCAGCTTTGTCTCCTGCCTCCCGCTTTGGAATCCCCTTTAACACAGATATGTATATTAAAAATTCTTCTGCTGTATAGTCTGGATAATATGCGAAGTCCTGTGGCAGGTAGCCAAGAATTTCCCTGTATTTTTCTCCCATCTGCTTTACATTAGTCGAGTTATAGCTTACCTCACCATCATACTTTAGCAGGTCACAGATGATTTTCATCAGGGTGGTCTTGCCTGCGCCATTGGCTCCGACTAAGCCATACACGCCGTTTTTCAGGCAAATATTAATGTTGTTTAACACTTTTTCATCTTTGTAGGATTTTTCTATGTTGGATAGAACTAACTCTGCCATGGGTTTGTACTCCTTTTTATCTTTACGTGCGTGTACGTGCTTTGCACTCCGCGTCTGATATAATTTCGCTACGCTCATTATATCATATATAAAATCTAACTCACACTGTCAGCGCAATCTCAACTCTCGCTCCACCAGTCTCTCCAGAATTCGTAAGCTTCACCCAGCCGCCATGTCTCTCCGCCACCGTTCTGGCAAAGAAAAGCCCTATCCCATAGTGGCTGTCACTGCCCCTGCTGGTATCATCCATGAAAAACTGCTCTGTGCCATGCTTTAGGGCTTCCTCTGAGAAGCCTTTTCC
>CAVKUD010000124.1:0-8774 GCA_963659315.1 Senegalimassilia sp.
TCAGAAAAAATATTAGCCACATGGGTAGACTCAATCCCCTGGCACACCGTGTTGAGCAGAATCTTAAAGGTGTCATCCACCAGCTCACACTCTGATAACTTAACCCCACACTTGTCAGCCATCTCCTTAATGACCTCTGGCTTGTGGTCATCATGGGCAACTGGTATCACGTCCTCAAATATTCCGTCATAATACTTTTTGATGAATTTCCTCTTGCCCTCACTCTCAGCCTGGCTCTGTGAAGTAGTCAGCACATAAAGCTTCGCCCCCTCCGCCTTTCTCTTTAAAGCATAATCCTTAACCGCCTTCACAGGCTTGCAGTACTCGTATGTATCCTCGCCATGGGCGGCGCAATACTCAAGCCATTGTGAATCTGTCATGCCAATTTGGAGTTTTCCATTTACCATGTACTGTGGGGCGCTGAGTGTCCCGTCCACATCAAAGAATGCTAATTTTATCATATCATTAATTTTCCTTTCATTATAAGTAATATCCATTTCATATCATACGCATTTAATATCTTGCACTTTTCGCATCACGCTTCTTCAGTACAGCGCATTTTCATCTCTATTTTAAATCCAGTCCAGAAATTTTCCCCAAAACATAATGTAGCAAGTTATATACAACCTGCAAAGCTTCCCGCCCACAACCTAAACCGCAGAATGTCATACAGTTGTTTTGCAGAAAACAATATGAACTGCAACGAGGTTCCATCACATTCCGCAACGCCAAAACCTCACAAATCATGTAAACTCTATCCTCGACACATCCCGTTGCTGCCTTCATATTTTTTCTGCAAAATAACTGTATGTCATTCTGCCTCCACCCCCTCCGAGCGGGAAGCATCCCCACACACATATAACTTACCACATGATGTTATTTATTTCCATTGCGCTAACGCCCCATTTGCGCTAAATTATTAAATATGAAGAAACGATTATCAGGCGCATCCGCCCTTATACTATTACTATTATCCCTAACTGCATACATTACATACCCTGTTTCGGATTCCCCTGCCCCAGTGGCACCATCCCTTGCAGCTGGCTCAAGCTATGCCTTTTCCTCAGATGCCACACTTGCAATATCTGCTGTGCAGTATCAGAAGACTCAGGCTGCTGGCTTTTGCGGTCTGGCATCAGGCGTGACCTATGAGGCTCTGACCCATGCCCTTAATCCTGACGCAGAAGTTGCTGCACCAAAGGGAATATCCCTTGTCATGGTCGGAGATATGCTGATGCACACCAAGGTTCTTGAATCTGGCGAGCAGGCTGATGGAAGCTATAATTTTGACCATTTATTCAAATATGTGGGGGAAGAAATCGCAGATGCAGACCTGGCACTGGTCAATCAGGAAACTATCCTGGGCGGCACAGAGCTGGGCTTGTCAAGCTATCCGAATTTTAACTCTCCATATGAGGTGGGAGATGCAGAGGTCAAGGCTGGCTTTGACGTCATCCTGCAGGCTACCAATCATGCTCTGGATAAGGGCGCAAGCGGTATCACAAACGATATTAATTTCTGGAAAAACAATTATCCTGACCTCGCCTACCTTGGCATCAACGATTCTCAGGACAGAAAGGACAACTACATATACACCTACACCAAGGACGGTATCACCATATCTATCCTAAACTACACCTTTGGCACAAATGGCATAAGTCAGCCAGCCGATATGCCTTACGCTGTGGATTATCTCAATGAGGATAAGGTGGTGAGCGATATACAAAAAGCCCACGAGCTGTCTGATTTTGTGATTGTCTGTCCTCACTGGGGCACAGAATACAAGTTCACAACTGACAGCTATCAGCAGAAATGGACTAAGATTTTTCTGGAAAATGACGTAAATCTGGTTATCGGTGCCCACCCACATGTTATCGAGCCAATAGAAATGGTCACAGACGAAAACGACGGTGACCAGATGCTTGTATACTATTCTCTTGGCAATTTTGTAAATGGTACGGAAAGCACCACAGGAACTCTCGCAGACCGCATGGTTGGTGGAATCGCTGAGGTCAATATCGGCTATACCTCAGATGGAAGTGTGGGTATTACAAGCTATGATGTGGCTCCTATAGTCTGCCACATGGGATATGGCACTGACTATACTGTTTACTATCTGGATGACTACACAGAGGAACTCGCATCGCAGAACCGCATATTGGAGCAGGACTCCACTTTCAGCCTCGATTACTGCAAACAGCTTGTGCAGAATGTGTGGGGGAAGTAGTTCTCCCCCAACAGAAGCTGCCTGCAATCGGAGCTGACATCGACAACTTTTCAGTATTCATGGTGGCTGGCAGTTTCTCTGTATACATGACAGCCACCATGGCATGACATCACTCTGCTGCCAGCCCTTCAATTACATCATGGTAATTGTCAATCATTCTTCCCGATACTTTTTCACAATATTTCATGCTTGAAATATTCATACTTGGGTTTTGCATATAGCGCTTTGCATGACTGACAGCCTCCCTGTGCCACTTGTCAGCGCAGTCATTTTCCCCTGCCTTTCTGTACAGATCGCTTATTATCTGAGCCTTGCCAGCATAAGCCCGGTTTGCATAGTTTCCCTTGTCCTCATCCATAAACAGGCAGTATGATTTTATCTCATATTCCAGAAATTCAATAGCCTTCTCATACTCTCCCGCCTGCACATACATGTCGGCAATTCTTGATAGGTCGTTAAAGACAAAAATCTGTCCTGCGATACAGTGATGCAAGGTCACAGCCATCGCCTCATCCTTTTTGCCCATCTGGAAAAGACACTGGGCTAACAAATAATCGTACTTTCCGCTCTGATTATATTTATTTATAAGTGCATATGCTTCATCATAGTTATCTGTGTCTTTCCATAAGAGAAGTGTCACAATCTGCATTTCCAGCGTCTCTATTGTGGCAATATCACTGTATTTCTCTTCAAACAACTCAATGCTCTTCTCGCAAAAAAATATGGCTTTATCTATGTCTGCCTGATTTGAAGCCCCTTCAGACACAATAATGCTGTAATAGGCAGCTCCCATCAGGTGATTTGTCCTGAAATCATTTGGATAGCTCTTTATAAGCTCTCTAAGACATTCCATGGCTGTATCATACTTTTCCTGCTTCAAGTCCTCTTCAACTTCCAGAATAAATTTATCCAGATGCTTGTAAGCCTTCTCATATCCCAAAAGCGAATCAATCGACACCTGAAATACATCTGCCAAATCAGGCAGTATCTCAAGGTCTGGTCTGTTATTGCCGTTCTCCCACTTGGAAACAGCTGTAACGCTTACATTTAAAATGTTTGCCAGCTGCTCCTGGGTGAGTCCTCTCTGCTTTCTCAATTTTGTAATGTTTTTATCAAGCTGCATGATTTATACCTACCTCCTAAAAATGAATTTTACAAGTATAATCATAATTTAGCACGGGCTATAAAACAATTGAGAAGTCCTCCTTATCGCCTTGCGAAAACATGAGAGCTTCTCAACAAAAAACAAATATTTTACAGATATTTCTGAATCTCACAGATGTATTTTTCACCTATGGCGCTGAGCCTGCTGCCCTTCTTGATGATGTAGCCAATGGTCATCCTGTAGTTTGGATTCTCCTTATTTGAATGAAATGGAACTACCCTGTAGTCGCTGCCGTTTAGCTCCTCACTGATTATGCCTGAGCAGAGAGTGTAGCCCCACACACCAATCATGAGGTTTAGCATGGTAGCTCTGTCGTTTGCCTTGATGACCCTGTTGTATTTTCTGTCGCTCAGTATCTCCTCTGCCAGAAATGCCGAACCGCTCTCACCCTGTTCAAAGGAAAGACATGGATAATCCTCCAGCTCCTCAAATTTTATGTCCTCATTGTTGGCAAGAGGATGGCTCTTGTGCAGGTAGACGTATGCCTTGCACTCTCCCAGAGGATTAAACTCCAGGCCGTTCTCCAGCAAGAGCTTTGTGATGTATTTCTGATTGTAGGAGCTCTCATAAAGTATGCCTATATCGCTCCTGCCAAGGGCTACATCCTGGATAACCTCATAGGTCTTGGTCTCCCTCACCGCAAACTCATAGTTTAAGGTATCATATGGCTTTATGGTATCAACAAATGCCTTTACCGCAAAGGAATAGTGCTGGGTAGACACAGCAAACTTCTGCTTTGCCTTTGCCTCCTCGCTGTAGCTGTCCAGCAAAAGCTCATATTCCTGGTAGAGATTTCTCGCCTTTTCCAAAAACTCCGCACCCTCGACAGTCAGCGAAACTCCCCTGTTATTTCTGGAAAAAATCACAATGCCTATCTCTTTCTCCACATCCCGAATGGCACTTGTCAAAGTTGGCTGTGAAATATAAAGCTCCTCAGCGGCCTTGTTCATCGAGCCTACCGAAGCAACCTTGAGCACATAATTGATTTGCTGTAATGTCATATGTATTCCCTCTTTTCCTGCGTTCTTGTTTTTATTCCTACTAACTATATATGAATACTATCATTTATGATTTGTGCTGTCAACTGTGGGATGTATGGCAACTGGCAGCTTTTCTGCATACTAAGGCATAAAAATGCAGCATATGAACTTTTTCAGTTATATGCTGCATATATTGTGTATCTTATTTAGTTATCATAAGTCTTTTGACTACATTTGTTCAACTGCACACTCAAATTCTTGTTCTGAATCGACAATATGATATGGCTCATATTCTCCATATGCTGATGGTCTGCTAATTGTAACAAGCTGAATTTTATCATATCCAACCTTTTTTTCTATTGACCTTTTAAATTCGGAAAGATGTTTACCATGTGTTGTTCTTAATGCAACACATCCCTCTGAATCAATGTTTTTAGCTACTAGATAACACATGTTTCAACGCCTCCTTAAAATCTTTTTCATTTTGCTTAAGTATTACTTCCAAGGTCTCTTTTTCCCCGTCCAGCCCTTTGCCTTCCAGTATTCCACATCACAAGGATTAAAGCCCTTTCGCTGCACCAAATGCATAACCCAGAAAAAGCCTCTGGTTTTTATTCCTGGCTTGACATGCCCATAATTATTTACAATTTTCTTTGCCATTTTTGATGTTGCTTTATCAATGGCGTTCTTTTTCTTCTCACTTACGCCCTTCCAGTTAACCGCCGCAACGCTGGCACCATACTTATATCTTTTTGCAACGCCCCAGAAAAACAGACTGTCCTCCATGTCTTTATTAGTGGATTTGGTACCTGCACCCGCCGCTGTAGATATACATACGCCCTGCTTCTTAAACATGGATTCTTCAGGACGATGAATCATCCATCTGTAGCCATAATGGTCTAAAAATACTTTCATGGCTCCTGTGGCATGATATACATAAACAGGACTGGCTAGGATAATGACATCCGCTTCATCCATGGCATCTGTCAATGGCTTTAGTTTTTCATAATGGGGACATTTTTTCTCTGATTCCATAAAGCACTTTGTACATCCAATACAAAATTCTCCAAAATCTCTCGAGAGAAAAAATTCTTTTATGTCTCCGTTTATTTTTTCTGCCAGCATGTGGGCAATGTGATAGGTTGAGCCTTTGTGGCTTTGACCGTGTATAATTGTTATTTTCATATTATCTCCGTTTATTTCTCGTAATAGTTTATAATAATTGCTCTGCCACTCCGCCTGTCTATAGCTTCCTCAGAATATGAAAGTTTAAGTCCTGCCGATTCTGCCAGCTTGTTGGATGGGATGTTCTCCGCCCAACAGGAATAAATAAATTTCTGTGCTCCAAGCTCTTCAAATGCCTGACTGAGCAGGGCTGATAAAATCTGTTTTCCATAGCCTTTTCCTGTATATGACACTCCAACAGCAATACCAGAATCTTCAAAAATTCCCTTGTCCGTCTCTCTCATTCCTGCAAAACCTATAGGCACTCTGCCTTCTTTTTCATATACAATATAGGCAGTGGGATTCACTTCCTGCATCTTAAGGTAGTTCTGGGTCATCTCGTAGCCCTCTTCCTCTGTATGCGATGCGCTCCACATCATATATCTGGCGGTCTCCTCATGCTTCCAGACATTCTCATATAGAGCTTTCCAGTCTTCAATTTTGCCCTTATCCAAAATTAAATCTTTTGTTTCTAGCATTTCATTTACCTATCACTTAAATTTATATTTCCCTTTTCCATGACCTTTAACAGACTCTATTATTTCATTCTCCAACATCAGATTTATAATTTCTGATGCACGCGAAGATTTTAATCCAGTGACCTGTTCAACAATAGAACGTCCAAATATAGTGTCTCTACCGCATTTTTCAAACAAAGCAACTACATGCATAACAGTTTTATTTCTAACAGATTCGTCAATATTAGCTAAACATTTTTCAATGTCCGATTTTGTATCTTCAATGTCCGATTTTGTATCTTCAATGTCCGATTTTAGCAAACCACTTATGTGCATAGAACGGTTGTGAAGCTCATTCTTTTCATCCAATAGCAAATTTCTTAGAAACAACTCTAAATATTCTGTAGTTTCATGAATACCCTTTTTCAAATTATTATAATTTGCTCTTACCAAAGAATTCCTAAAGTACCATGCATTTTCAGCGAAAATATCATTTGTAGCATCAAAGCCTAATGTACGCAAATACTTAATAAAAAACACCGCTGTAGTTCTGGTATTACCTTCACAAAATATATGAATTTGCCATAGTCTTGATACAAAGACCGCTAAGTGATGAACAATTTCGTCCATGCTCAAATTTTTGTAGCTGAACTTTTTCTCTTCTGAAAAATCATATTCAAGAGTTGCCCTAAGTTCTGATGCACTGCCATACAGTACAGTAGCTCCATCCAGAATCCATTCTTTCTTTGTGATATTATAATCACGAATTTTACCTGCATGATTATATATGCCAGTAAATAATTTCTTGTGTATAGAGATATATTCATTCGGGGTAAAACTGAATGCTTTTTCTGATAAAATCCTTGCAATTCTAAGTGCTACTTTATCAGCTTCCTCTGTTCTGTCATAATTATCTTTTTTAGGATTTTCCTCATAATAGCTATTTAGTAATTCACTAGCTTCATCAATAGAAATATCACCCTCAATATTTCTAATCGCAGTATCAACCAGGTATTGTGAAGTTTTAAGTCCGTCAACAGCTTGCAAGCCGATTGCAGTATGCCAAGCATACCCCTTATCGCGTTTTTCCGGCTCAGATTCTTTTATATATTCTTTAAATGGGTCTCTATCCATGTAAGCTCCTCCAATTCTTTGCGATGATATCGGTATTTCTTTCGGTACTATCTAACTCTACTATCGCACATGGCATATTTTTCATCTATTCTTTTCCATCAATTTAATTGCTTCATCAACAGATACGCATGTAGCAAACCTATCTGGCCACATCATATCATTGTAGTATTTATAGGTTACTTCTCCAGTCATATAGTCATTATCAAACGTAGTATTTGCCCCTTGTGGAATAATAACTTTATATCCTCTTTCAAACGCAGATTTCACAGTTGCATCTATACAGAAGTTTGTCTGTAGCCCAACTAGCATTAGTGTATTTTCATCTTTAACATAATCTGTAAAATCTTTATTTCCGAAACAACTATTGATATTTTTTATAAATATCTTTTCACCTTCCCTTGGAGCCACCTGTTCTGCAATCTCGAATTCTTCATCACCGATTGAAAATCCCGTTCCTGGTCCATCATCATGCTGGAAATAGATAACCTCTATTTGATTAGCTCTAGCTGCTTGTATAATTCTTGTAGTATTTTCAATAAATTCATCAAAATTAAAAAGTCTGCTATCTGTTATTCCTTTTTGTATATCTATGACAAGTAATTTCATTATTTTCTCCTTAAAACGTTTCTGCCACACACCCCACATATGTGGTATTCTGTTGTTCATTGTTTTTGCTTCTTTCATTTCAACAAATTGGAAGTTATTCATTTAATTCAGCTTCAATCTCTTCAATGGTAGGCATACTGCCTCTGAACTCTTCTGGTATAAGTTTTGATAATTCATAACTGGAAATACCAAGTGGCTGGCTAGTAGATTCTAATGCATACTGGGCTTCTACTTTGTCCATATCTTTACAAATCAGAAGTCCCAAAGTAGGATTATCAGCTTCTGTTTTCATCTGATGATTAACAGCCACAACATAAGTTCCCAATTGACCTGCGTAAGAAGAATCAAATTTTCCTGTCTTTATTTCTACAACAACATAGCAATGCCTTTGCGGAATTTCCTTTGCATTTATCAAGTACGATTTTGTTATGTCCCCATGGAATTCTAAAAATGATTTGTAAATCATCCCCAACTTGGGGACGATTTGCATCTGTAATCAATTCGTCCTCAACCTGAGGACAAATCACTGCGTCAGGATACATCTCATAAAAGTATCTCATATATTTCAAATTAGTTGGAGAAAATGATTTCACATCTGGCAAAATGGATTTCAAATCGTCACTCACCGTTTTATAAAAGCCCATTCCATATCCGAATTGTTCACTCATAGATGAAATGCCCTTACCAAGTTTCCAATAAAATCTTAGCATTTCATCATTTATCTTCATAGAAGCCCTGATTTGGCTTTTTCTAAAATCAGTAGATATTTCGGTAATCCACTCCTTATATTCATTATCAGCCTTAATCAACTCACTCATATATAATCCTTTCTAATGTGTCAGTTCGACAACTTCCGATTTTCCTAATTCTACAAACTTGAATTTATAGAAATCCCCTTCGTTCAGCCTCTTTTAGCAATTTGGGCTGAATTAAAGGATATGTCCATTCTGTTGGAAGTTCATCGAGTTTGAACACCTTTT
>CAVKUD010000125.1:0-8772 GCA_963659315.1 Senegalimassilia sp.
AATACAGATGAGAAAAGAAGAGAGACAACGACAGCTTTTTGTCAGGATGATTACAACAGCTTTGATAGTTGTTGCACTTGTAATGATAATTGCAACCATAGTGATAGTTAGGAAAAATAAAGCCATAGAGGAGGAAAAGCAGACTGAGGTCACTGTGACTAAATATGTGGCTGACCAGCCAGAGCTGGATGTGGAGCTTCTGACGGTGAATGAATACTCAAGACCTGGGATTGCTCTTGAGAAGGTTAACGGTATTGTTGTGCATTACACAGCAAATCCTGGAACCACGGCTATCCAGAACAGGAGCTATTTTGAGAATCTGGCAGAGACTCATGAGACCAAGGCGAGCAGTCATTTTGTGATAGGTCTGGACGGTGAGATAGTCCAGTGCATACCCTGCAATGAGATATCCTATGCATCAAATGACAGGAATTCAGACACCATATCCATTGAGTGCTGCATTGAGGACGATACAGGCAAATTCAACGGCAACACATACGAGTCGCTTATTAAGCTGACCACCTGGCTTATGGGACGTTATGATTTGTCGGTGGATGATGTAATCAGGCACTATGATGTGACTGGCAAGGACTGCCCTAAGTACTATGTGGAGCATGAGGATGCTTGGGAACAGTTCAAACAGGATCTCTTAGACTATATAGAGGAGAATGGCATTGAAAAAGAAGAGTAAATCCTATACAATGGACTAAGGATTTTAAGCTTTGGTTTAGAAAGAGGAGTATTCTTTGAAAGATATAATAAGAGATTTAACAGAGCAGAATAATATAAGAGAGAATTTAAGCAGGCTCAGAAAAGAGATAAAGGACGAGCAGGCTTATGATATGGCGCAGGAGCTTTTAGCTGACAAGAAGGGGCTTATAGAGGACTTCTTAAAGAGTGATGATGCCAAGACCAGAAAAAACGCAGCCCTGCTTATTGGAGATATGAGATGGGATGAGTCGGTGGATAAGCTGTTTGAGGCATATAAGGGTGAGACCACGCTTTTTGTAAAGAGTGCCTATCTGACAGCCCTTGCAAATCTTAAGGCAGACAAGCTTTTACCAGACTTAAGAGACTGCCTTGATGAGCTTAAGGGCATGGATGTATCAGAAGAAAATATGAAGCACCATCAGGAGGAGCTTAGAGCCTTAAACAAAATCATAATAAAATATGAGGGTATAACAAGGCATACAGCTATTACATCAGGACATGACATGGAGCTTTTGCTTGTGACCAACAGGAATCACCGTGAGGTGGTGAGGAGAGAGCTGGAAAATGACCTGGGCATAAAAACAGCAAAGCTTCACCCTCTTGGTGTCATGGTGCAGACAGATAATTTAAAGAAAGTATTTGCAGTGAGAAGCTTCAGGGATGTGCTTTTTCCAATCCACACAGGAGGGCTTTTAGACTCCAATCCGAGAAAGGCTGCCGAAGAGCTGTGGAAGTCAGACCTCTATAAGCTGCTTACAGATATGCACATGGAGCCAGCACCTTTTTATTACAGGATAGAGTGCAGGAGCAGCATGGATTTGGACAAACGCAGTGACTTTTCAAAGAAGCTTGCTTCTGCTCTTGACGCATTAAGTGGCGGCATGCTGGTAAACTCAGCCTCAGATTATGAGGTTGAGCTTAGGTTAATCGCAAACAGAGAGGGAAAGTTTTTTGCGGCAGCAAAGCTTTACACCATAGCAGACCACAGGTTTGATTACAGGAAAAATGCTATATCAGCATCCATCCACCCATCTACAGCGGCACTTTTGATGGAGATAGCCAGACCTTATCTCAAGGAAAATGCCCAGATTATGGATCCCTTCTGTGGTGTGGGCACCATGCTTATAGAGAGGGATAAGAAACTGGCTGCCAGAGAGGTCTATGGAACAGACATATTCGGTGATGCCATCGAAATGGCGAGAGAAAATACTGAGCTTGCAGGCAGAAAATACAACTATATACATAGAGACTTCTTTGACTTTAAGCACGATTATCTCTTTGATGAGATAGTCACCAATATGCCGATGAGGGGCAAAAAGACAAGAGAAGAGATGGAGAGCTTCTATGATGATTTTTTTGACAAGGCAGGACAAATCATGACAGATGATGGCATTATCATCATGTATACCAATGAAATCGGCTTTGTGAAAAAGCATCTGAGGCTTAAGCAGGACTACAGGCTTCTACAGGAGACCTGCATCCAGACAAAGGGAGAGTTTTATTTACTGATATTGACACTAAAGAGGTAGTTGATTATGGAAATGGAATATGAAGGTTTAATAGAGCCTAAAATATTGCAGAAATTACAGGATTATTTTTGTCGGGCTAACGGGATATACTTGGCCTGCGTTGGGAGACACCTGGGAGTGTTGACTAAGGCATATGGCAGCAGACCTGAGCGTGAATTTGTTCACAGCATGGTGGATAAGGACACCTATATGTCCCTGCTCAAAAAGCTGCAAAACAGCTCTGTTGAGAATGTGATAGAGGAGCCAGTGGATTTTAACTTCATCAGAATGGTGGGCATAACTACAAGGCTTGAGGACAACAGCCAGCTTTCATGGGTTGCCATAGGTGTGATTAAGGATCACATACCAGAGGGCTTTGAGCTGCCAGAGGGAATAATGTCTACTACAGAGGAAAAGTTCTACCATGCCATAGAATTTTTGGAGGTAGTCACAACTAACTTTATTCAGGCAAAGATTGAGGAAAAAAAGGCTCAGGACGACATGCTTGAAAAAAGCCATATGGAGGCAAAGACTGAGTCTGAGTTAAAGAAAAACTCAGCCATGACAGAGATTGTGAGACTGCTGGGTTCAGATGATGGCTTTAGCAGTATAGTTCAGAGTGCCTTAAAGCAGGTCTGCAATACCTTAGACATTTCCTATGGATATCTGGTTCGTGAAAAGGGAGATGGAGACTACGAGGTGCTGTCTGAGTACAGATGCAAAAGGGATGGAAACTATGTGCCAGCCTGCAAAAGCATGACAGCAGAGGATGTTCCATTTTTTACAGGAAAGCCCTATATGATATCCTATGACACCATTAAGCCTGCGGAGTTCAAGAGGCTCTTTGACAAGAAAATGATAAAGGCTGCCATATACCAGCCTATTGTTATAAATGGCAGAAATGAAATGTACCTGTGCTTTTGTGAGCACGATAAGGACAGGGTATGGACTGTCTCTGATATAAGCTTTGTAAACGAGGTAAAGAGCGTTATCCAGAGTGTGTTAAATAAGAGGATAGACAAGAACTCTCTGGCAAGCTCCTTTGCATCCCTTGAGGACATACTTGAAAATATAGGCTGCGGTGTCTATGTGGCAGATTCAATAAACAGGAAAATCCTGTATTCAAACAAATGCTTTAAGGATTCATTCGGAGAAGCTGCCAGCCAGGGAAAGCTTGATGATGTGATATTTGCACACATGGAGATAAATAAGGAAAGCAGCTTTGAGGAGTGTTATATAGCTGACAGCAATATGTGGGCAGACATACACAGAGGCTCTATTAACTGGGTGGATGGCAGGACTGTCATGCTGTGTACCATATATGACATTACAGACAAGAAGCTGTACCAGCAGGAAATTGAAAAAAATGCTAAGCTTGACTATCTGACAGAGCTTCCAAACCGCAGAAGCTGTGAGCAGGATTTGGACAGATGTATCAGAATGGCAGAAATTGCAGGAAAGACTGGAGCCTTGATATATATTGACATGGATGATTTTAAGTCAGTAAATGACAGTATAGGGCATCGGTATGGTGATGCCATACTTAAGTCAGCAGCGCATCATCTGAGAAAAATCGAGGAGATAGCAGACAGCATATACAGGGTTGGCGGCGATGAGTTTATCGCAATCGTAAAAGACACAAAGGAAGCAGACCTGAACCAGGTATGTGAGGAAATAAAGAAGGTCTTTGAGCTTAAAAACTGCTCAATAAGCATGGGAATAGCAATATATCCGGCTGATGGAAACAAGGCAGGTGATGTGACAGGCAAGGCGGACAGGGCGCTGTTTACAGCCAAGCGACAGGGAAAAAACTGCGTTGTGAAGTACAGTGAGCTTGGTGATAATAAAAGCAGAGAGCACGACATGGAAGCTGTCATGAGAAGTGCTGTGAAGGATAATATAGACCAGTTTGAGGTTTATTACCAGCCTATAGTGAATAATAAAAAGCCAAACTGTCCATGTGAGGGAGCGGAAGCCCTGGTCAGATGGAATTCTCCTGAGCTTGGACTTATTTTACCTGATGCTTTTATGGAGACAGCAGAGTACCTTGGCGTGTTTAATGCAATCGGTGAGCGTGTGATAAAGCATGCCATAAAGCGCTGTAAGTACTGGAATGACATGGGACACCCAGAGTACAGGGTGCATATCAACCTGTCAGAGTCCCAGCTTATGTCAGTCAATACAGTATCCCAGATTAAGGAAGCGATTGACCAGTCAAGAATTAATCCAGAGCATGTGCATTTTGAGGTCACAGAGCAGATGGTAAATCAGGACAAACAGGAGTTTGCCGCTGCACTGGCAGGGATAAAGGAGCTGGGAGTCATGGTGGAGCTTGACAAATTTGGTCAGGCGTCATCATCTGTTATGAGCCTTAAAAATCTGCCTCTTGACGGGGTGAAGTTTGACAGACAAATCGTCGCTGACATAGACAGTGATTCCTTTGCAGATTCCATGGTGACTGCCATCACAAATATCTGCAATGCCAATGGTGTCAAAACCTGTGCTGTAGGTGTGGAAAACGATAAAGAACACAAGAAGGTCACAGCGGCAGGCGTTGATTTTGTGCAGGGATATTATTTCGGTCTGCCTGTGAGTGAGCAGGAATTTGAAGAGAAGTTTTTGTAAGATATAAAGAGAATAGAGAGAGCTGCAACAGATAGTGGATATTTGTTGCAGCTCTTTTTGTTATAGGCAAATCAAAATGCAAATAAAAGTCATATATGCGAAGTATCTGTAAGGAAGAATTCTTTAAAATCCCATAAAATAAAATCAATCCAAGAAAAACAGAAAGGAAGTAACATTATGGCAATTAAATCATCAGTAAGTTTGTATAGTTTACAGTATCAGTATCTTACAGGAAAAATGAACCTGGAAGACATTTTAAAATTTTTAAAATCTATAGATGTGGATGGAATAGAAATCCTGCCAGACCAGATGATACATGGGGCACCTAATCCAAGTGAGGAGACTCTGGCAAAGTGGGATGAGCTTATGGCAAAATATCCTATAGGGCTTGCCTGCGACGATTGTTTCTTAAACACCAACATATTTAAAAACCGTGAATTGACAAAGCGTGAGTGTGTGGAGCTGATAAAGCAGGAAATAAAGCTTGCCCACCGTCTGGGCTTTAAGATATTAAGACTGGTATCAATGGTGCCTGCATGGATACTTGAGCCATGTCTTGAGACAGCGGAAAAGTATGATGTATGTATGTGCATAGAGATTCACGCAGGACTTGGCTTTGGAGTGCCAAAGACAGAGGAGTTTCTGGCAGAGATGATAAGGCTTGACTCTCCATATATCGGAATAGTGCCAGATTCAGGCCTGTTCTGCAAGAGACCACCACGTGTCATGACAGAGTATTGCAGAAAGGTATATGGCACAAATGAGGAGCTTATCGCACTTGGCAATGAAATTTTTGCCAGCGGCACAGATACATACACACTGACCCAGAAAAATGGAGGAAAGCTTGACCCTCGCATACAGGCGTTGATTAAAGATCCTGAGAAGGATATGTTTTTTGCAACAAACCTTGATGGATATGAGAACAATCCTTTATCAGTCATGGATCCATATGTGAAATACATAAAGCATGTACACTTTAAGCTCTACGAGATGACAGAGGATGGCAACGAGTACAGCATAGATTACAGGGAAATCCTGCAGTACCTGCATGACCATGGCTATGACGGATATGTGTCTACAGAGTACGAAGGCAACCGCTGGGTGCTTCCAGATGAGCCAATTCCAGAGGTGGAGCAGGTAAAGGCACACCAGGAGATGATAAAGCGTCTGATTAAGGAAATTGAAGGATAGGGAGGAAAAAGTCATGTTTGATAACAATGTATTTATACCAGGAACATGTAAAAATGTAGAAGAGGATGGAAAAATAATCGGCTATGAGATGCAGACCCATATCACATATTACAGAGGAATCCCTCTATCCATGATAAATTACCTCAAGGTAGCTGTGGATGGCGTGGAGGTGCCAGAGGAGGACATACGTTTCACATCAGATAATATAGACTGGTTTACCCAGAAGGAGATGGAGACAGTAAGTGCCATAAAATGGGAATATGATATGCCTGGAACCGTCAGAGTGCTGAAGGAGGGTGGCCTGTCAAAGGGAGAGCATGAGGTCAAGCTTACCGTGTGTACCCGTACCGCATATATTCCAGTGCCGCTTGAGGGCACCATGACCAGAACTGTGGTTATAGAATAGTAAACAAAATATAAGCAGAAGAGATAAAATATAGGCTGGGGTGACTTGATTTCGCTCCAGCTTATTTTATTCACCTAAGATAATATTTTATGTTATACTTGTTACATTGTAATGGTAACTAAAAGGCGGAGGAGATAGACAGATGGATATAAATGGTATGAGGTTTTATGTGCATAAGGCTGCGGCTGTTGAAGAAAATATCCAGACAGAGCTTTTACTTATTTTTGTGCTTGAGGGAGAGATGACTCTTACCTACCAGGAGGAATCCTACAGGATGAAGCAGGAGGATGTGATTCTTATTAACCCTGGCTTAAGCTATGAGATAAGCAACAGCAAAAATGCCCTGTATGCAGTCGCATCATTTTCCATGAAGCTTATGGCGGATGTGCTGAAGACCAGGGACATGATATTCTACTGTAACTCAGTGGTGGATGAGGGACATTCATATCAGGACATCAGGGACATATTTTTCCAGCTCACAGCAGAGTATACATCCAGGGCGCACCGCACAGACTGCTATCTGGACAGCCTTATGCTAAAGCTTCTGGATTGTCTGGTGGAAGGCTACAGGTTGAACCAGAAAAGCATGGAAGCCTATGAGACAGAGAATGATTCCAGAATGCGTGAAATCATGCAGTATATTCTGGCAAACCTTGACCAGGAGATTAGTCTCAACGAACTGGCAGACCAGATGTTTGTATCAGCTTCCACCCTGTCACGTATCTTTAAGAAAAACACAGGTGTATATTTTGCAGACTATGTCATGCAGCTGCGTGTCAAGATGGCGCTTGGACTTTTAAAACATTCGGAGCAGAACATGACCCAGATAGCTATGGTTTCAGGCTTTAATAACTCGGCATCATTTAACAGGGCTTTTCGTAAGACAATGGGGATAACACCATCGGAGTACAGGGATAAGTACAGAGAAAACGAGGCAGAGAACGAGGGCAGTGAGGACGAGCAGGAGACAAAAATCAGGGAAGAATTAAGGGAAAAGGGCTATGAGCTGGGAAAGCAGGAGCTTACAACCCGTATCCAGCTTGATATGAAGGAGAATACAGGTTACAAATATCATAAGCCATGGAATAAGATGATAAATATAGGTCCTATGTGGGACTTGAACAAGGCAAATGTGCAGTTCCATGTCCTGCAGTTAAATGAGCAGCTGCATTTTAAGTATATCAGGATGTGGAATATTTTCTCCAAAAAGATGATGGTGAGTGATGGAAAGACACTTGGGCAGTACAATTATGATGGTATAAACCAGGTGCTTGACTTTCTGGTGCAAAACCACCTAAAGCCTTTCCTTGCCCTTGGCAGGAGACCGGATACAGCCCTTAAGTCTGACGGTAACGAGGTCTTTTTTGAGGAGCAGTATATCTATTTTGCCTCAAAGGAAAACTGGCAGGACATGGTTGATGATTTTATCAGGCATATCGTGGAGAGGTACGGACAGGAGGAAGTGTCAGGCTGGATATTTGAGCTGGACAGAGACTGCATCCATGCGGATGATAACACAGACCAGGGGCTCTATTATGATAAGGATTATGACTTCTTTGATGCCTGGACTTACTTATATGAAACCCTTAAGCGCAGAATCCCTGAAGCAAGGGTTGGTGGAATAAGCAGCATTGTTGTGAGAGACTGGAAATTTATGGCAGATTTCTTTAGCAGATGCAGAGAGCAAAAGGTCATACCTGATTTTATTTCCTTTATAGTATTCCCATATGATGTGTATATGTCAGATGGTATGCAGGTTGTGCGCAAGGTGTCCCAGAATGAATATAATGAGGAAAACCAAATCAGGGAGATTGTGAGGCTCAAGCAGCAGACAGGGCTTGATGACATTCCAATATATATTACAGAGTGGAATAATTCGATTTCCAACCGTAATTATCTGAATGACAGCTGTTTCAGGGCAGCCTATATCGTGAAAAAAGCAGAGGCAATCGCAGACAAGGTGGATATGCTTGGAATAATGGCTGGTACGGACTGGGTATCAAGCCACATGGATACGGTAGGAATAGTAAATGGAGGAATCGGGCTTCTCACAAAGGATATGATAAGAAAGCCTGCATATTTTGCTGTGGATTTTCTAAACCAGCTGGGAGACTATCTGCTGGATAAGGGGGCAAATTACATTGCAACCCGCAAGGAAAACGGAGATATTTACATACTCTGCTTTTACTATTCATGGTTTAAGCGCAGCTATTTCCTGCAGGAGGAGGATGTAGACCTAAGAAAATGCAGCACCATGTTTTTTGAGGATGAGAGACCGACACACATAGAGTTTCACATTAAAAATCTGGGTGAGGCAGGAGAGTACTATAT
>CAVKUD010000126.1:0-8663 GCA_963659315.1 Senegalimassilia sp.
TAGGAAATGTTGCGGATGATGACGTGTTTAAGACTGTAGATATGTATTTTAGAGGTTTGTGGGATAAGGAAAAGGTATTAGGTGAATTGCGATACTATAAGATGAATAATCAAATATGTATTGTAAATCAGAAAGCTATAAGTGAACTGATTACGTTTAAAAGCTCATATGAGGTGACAAGTAATGGTTAATAGAGAGCAATTAGAAGAAGTTTATAAACAGAATTTAGAAAATGATATCATTAATACTATTTCGGAAATTAAGAAAATAGATTTGCGAAAAGCATTTGACATTTATTATTCCAGTAAACTTGCGGAACAAATTTCAAATGATAGTTACGGAATAGAAAATATGGACGCAAAATATCTGGCGGAAGATTTGATTGAAAACGAGCAGGAATTATTTAAATAGCAGCAATGGATGATATAGCGAAAAGCATGTGAGGAGACCGGGAGGTCTCCTCTTTCTTTTGTTTGGGAAAACCTAAGGAAAAAGCTCATCATCAAAAAAAGATTCAATAGGTTTATTAAGTATCTTTGACAAACCATATAATTCCATATCAGTAACAGTTCTGCTCCCATCTTCAATGCGGGATATTGAACCGCGGCAAATATATATGGCTTCGGTCTCTAATCGATTGGAAAGAGCCTGCTGGCTTAAGTTTTGTTCTAATCGATATTGTTTTAGTTTTGTTCCAATCATATTACATTTTTGTTCAGGTGTGGTTGTAAGTCGTTTCATATTTATCTCCATTTTTTTGTCTTGTAATAGGACGAAACATATGGTAGTATAAATACAACGTCGAAATGTCCTATAATAGGACAAGAAGGAAGGTAATAAAATGGGGTTAAACAGTAATGGCTTGAGCGAAGACGGTTATGCAAAATGCGTATCATGCCGCAAAAAGACCTTTATTAGTAATCTGGAATTGTGTGTAGAGTGTGACAGATTTGTATGTTCAAATTGTGCAAGGTATCGCAGACAGGGAAATCCATATGGCTGGGTTTGTCGTAAGTGTGCGGCAAAATTAAAAGACTAAAGGAGAAACGGAATGGGAATATTTAGGAAAAAGCATGTTCAGGAACCAGAAATAAAGAAAACACCAGAAGAAAAAATTATGTCAAAATTGGCAGTTGCAGAAACTGTAGTAGGGTTGGCATTGAGTGTGATGACATTGGTGGCGAAGATTACTGGTGAAGATGATTAAGTTGTTAAAATAATATACATAAATTAAGGAGAAAAGATATGAATAAGGTGAGAAAAACAAGAAGTGATTGTACAGTAGGCACATTTGAAAAAAAGCATGGATTGCCATCAGGAACAATTAGAAACATTGATGGAAGAGATACCAGAAGTGATAAAACAATAGGTGCAATTCGGAGAGATTATGAGAAAAACAGAAAGGGCTAGTTCTATAATGAAGGGATTTAAGAGACCGGAACCATTTGATAAGAAAAGCGTAAGAGAGCTTAAGACAGATAAATGTCCTGCTTGTGGGAAAAAACTTGGAAGTGCGGAACTGTTAAAAATGAAAACTTTAAAAAGATGTAAATGCAGTAATTGTGGAAAAGAAATATTTGCGCCTACGGTGTATTGTTAATATTGAGGCAATGGACGGAAATTTGAAATATGGATAAATTAGATAATTTAAGACAAATGACTGTTGGTCTGATGGATTTGCATTATGGTGTAAACAGATTAGAAGAAGCAAAAAAAGATTTTAAAGTGAACCTGAGAATTGCTATTATAAGCTGCCTTATATTAGCTGTAATTTGTGTGGGAATCATGTACTTAAGATTTTGCGTTTTTGGAAAGTAGGCAATTAATATATGAGTTTAGAAGGCATGTTTTCTAAAATGGATGAAATACTTGACAAGACAAATCAGGTTATGGATACAGCAAACAACACCCTTGATGGTGTTAATGACGTCAGAAATCACTACAAGAATGGAAAGCGGTATCTTAAGGAACAGTCAGCCGAAGATGATATAAGGGTACATAAGATAAATAGAAAAACAAACTTTGTAGTAAGACTTATGTTGATATTGTGGGCTGTGATGATAATTGGGACGATTGTATTATGTGTTACAGGAAATGATATTGTTTTGCAGGTACTGCATTTATAGAAGAGATACAATAATATGATGTACAGAACAAACATTCGATTTGTTCTGTACTTTTTTTATTTTGAATGATATACTAGACAAGTAGCAATACTAAATTAGAAAAATGAAATGAATTCATGGAGACATCATGGAAGAAATGAAATTCAAATTACATTCTAAATATAAACCAACAGGCGACCAGCCCCAGGCAATCGAGCAGCTGGTAAAGGGCTTCAAAGAGGGTAATCAGTTCGAGACCCTCCTTGGAGTTACAGGCTCAGGCAAGACCTTCACCATGGCAAATGTCATAGCACAGCTGAATAAGCCTACCCTTATTATTTCCCATAATAAGACTCTGGCAGGACAGCTCTATGGGGAGATGAAGGAATTTTTCCCCGAAAATGCAGTGGAGTATTTTGTTTCCTACTACGATTATTACCAGCCAGAAGCCTATGTGCCACAGTCGGACACCTATATAGCCAAGGATTCGGCAGTAAATGATGAGATTGATAAGCTCCGTCTGTCTGCAACAGCCGCCCTGACAGAGCGCAAGGATGTTATAGTAGTAGCCTCTGTGTCGTGTATATATGGGCTGGGAAGCCCGGATGAATGGGCAGGCATGAGTCTTTCCCTGAGACCTGGTCAGGAAAAGGACAGGGATGATGTGGCGAGAGCACTTATAGATATGCAGTACATGCGAAACGACATGGATTTTCACCGAGGCACCTTCAGGGTACACGGAGATGTGCTGGATATTTTCCCGGCAAATGCCGAGGACACAGCGGTAAGGGTTGAGTTTTTTGGAGACGAGATAGACAGGATTGTTGAGGTGGATGTGCTGACAGGCGAGGTCAAGTGTTCGCTGGAGCACACCATGATTTTCCCTGCCTCCCATTATGTTGTCTCACAGGAGAAAATAAATGCTGCCTGTGAAAATATAGAGAAAGAGCTGGAGGAGCGTGTTAAGTATTTTAAGGGCGAGGATAAGCTTATCGAGGCTCAGCGAATAGCAGAGAGGACTAACTTTGACATAGAGATGATGCGTGAGACAGGATTCTGCTCTGGCATTGAGAACTATACGAGGCATCTGAATTTTGCAAAACCTGGCGAGCCGCCGATGACGCTTATAGACTTTTTCCCAGATGACTTCCTTATAATAGTAGATGAGTCCCATATTACAGTGCCTCAGATTGGCGGCATGTACGCAGGTGACCGTTCCAGAAAGACTACCCTGGTGGACTATGGCTTCAGGCTTCCATCAGCCCTTGATAACAGACCCCTTAATTTTGAGGAGTTTGAGCAAAAGATTGACCAGATGCTTTTTGTGTCTGCCACCCCTAACAAGTATGAGGGTGAGCATGAGCTTATGCGTGTTGAGCAGATTATCAGACCGACAGGACTTCTCGACCCTGAAATATCAGTGAGACCTGTGGAGGGACAGATTGATGATTTGGTATCAGAGGTTAACAAAGAGACGGCTAAGCACAATAAGGTGCTTATAACCACACTTACCAAGCGTATGGCTGAGGATTTGACCAACTATATGGCAGAGCTTGGAATCAGGGTTAAATACCTCCATTCTGATATAGATACCCTGGAGCGTGCTGAGATAATCAGAGACCTGCGTCTGGATGTCTTTGATGTGCTTGTGGGTATCAACCTCTTAAGGGAGGGACTTGATATTCCAGAGATTACCCTGGTTGCCATTCTCGATGCGGACAAGGAGGGCTTCCTGCGTTCTGAGACTTCGCTTATCCAGACTATAGGACGAGCTGCGAGAAACAGCGAGGGTCATGTGATAATGTACGCTGACAAGATGACCGATTCCATGCAGGCTGCCATAGAGACAACTGAGAGGCGTAGAAAAATACAGCAGGAATACAATGAAGCTCATGGCATTACTCCGCAGACAATCAAGAAATCTGTCAGGGATTTGATTGCCATATCCAAGAAGGTTGCGGCAGAGGAGATGAGCCTGACTGTAGACCCTGAGTCAATGAGTAAGAAGGAGCTTGAGAAGACCATTGCTGACATCGAAAAGAAGATGAAGAAGGCAGCAGCAGAGCTTAATTTTGAGGCAGCGGCTGAATACAGAGACAGGCTTATTATGTTAAAAAATAATCTGCGGGATATAAGCAAGAGCTAAATATATACAGAAAGAGGACTTACAATGGCAAAGAAAGAACGTAAGTATATTAAAATAAGAGGTGCAAATGAGCACAATCTAAAGAGCGTAAGCATTGACATACCAAGGGATGAGTTTGTGGTTTTGACAGGCTTATCAGGCTCTGGTAAATCATCCCTTGCATTTGACACTATATATGCAGAGGGTCAGAGGCGTTATATGGAGTCATTGTCGTCATATGCCAGACAGTTCTTAGGTCAGATGGAGAAGCCAAATGTAGACTCCATAGAGGGACTGCCGCCAGCTATTTCAATCGACCAGAAGTCAACAAACAGGAATCCGAGGTCTACAGTTGGAACAGTCACAGAGATATATGATTATTTCAGACTTCTCTACGCAAGAATTGGTATACCACACTGTCCTAAGTGTGGACGTGCTGTCACCAAAACCAGCATAGACCAGATGGTGGATTATGTCATGACTCTTCCAGAGAGAACCAGAATCCAGCTTCTTGCACCAGTTGTCAGAGGCAGGAAGGGTGAGCACCAGAAGCTTTTTGAAAAGGCAAAGAAGAGCGGCTATGTGAGAGTTGTGGTTGATGGTAATATGTATGAGCTTACAGAGGAGATACCACTTGACAAAAATATCAAGCACAATATTGATATTGTTGTAGACCGTCTTGTAATCAAACCGGGCATAGAGAAGCGTCTTACAGATTCTCTGGAAAACTGCTTTGACCTTACAGATGGCAATGCGGTTGTTGATATTATAGATGGGGAGAAAATGAATTTTTCCCAGAATTTTGCCTGCCCGGACTGTGGTATAAGCATGGATGAGATAGAGCCGAGAAGCTTTTCGTTCAACAATCCATTTGGTGCCTGCCCTACATGCTTTGGACTGGGCTACAAGATGGAGTTTGACGAGGATTTAATGATACCTGACAAGAGCCTGTCTATATCAGAGGGAGCTATCCAGGTCATGGGCTGGCAGTCCTGCACAGATCCAAAGAGCTATACCTATGCTACTCTCAGAGCACTTTCAGAGGGCTATGGTCTGGATTTGGATGTGCCATTTAAGGACTTACCAAAGGATATGCAGAAAATGTTCCTGCGTGGCGGTGATGGCAGGCTTCTTAAGGTGCGCTATAAGGGACAGCGAGGCGAAGGTGTATATGATTTGCAATGGGAAGGCCTCGTGAAAAATGTAGAGAGAAGATACCGTGAGACATTTTCAGAGACTGCCAAGGCAGAATATGAGCAGTTTATGAGAATTACCCCATGTCCTGACTGTAAGGGACAGAGATTAAAGCCTACCTCACTTGCTGTGACAGTGGGGGGCAAGAATATATATGACATGACATCCATGTCTGTGAAGGACTTGTGTGATTTTCTTGAGACCATAGAGCTGACACAGCAGCAGCACTTTATAGGCGACCAGATTTTAAAGGAGATAAAGGCGAGAGTAGGCTTCCTTAAATCAGTCGGACTCGATTACCTTACCTTATCAAGAGCCACAGCCAGCCTGTCAGGTGGAGAGGCGCAGCGAATCAGGCTTGCTACACAGATTGGGTCTGGTCTTGTTGGAGTGGCATATATTCTCGATGAGCCTAGTATCGGACTGCACCAGAGAGACAATGATAAACTTTTAAATGCACTTATGGATTTAAAGAATCTGGGGAATACTCTTATTGTTGTGGAGCATGATGAGGACACAATGAGAGCTGCGGATTTTATTGTGGATATCGGACCGAAAGCTGGCTCACATGGTGGAGAAGTGGTTGCATCCGGCACTGCCGAGCAGATTATGAAATGCAAAAATTCCATAACCGGAGCTTATCTCAGTGGCAGAATTAAAATTCCAGTTCCAAGTGAGAGGAGAAAGCCTACAGGATTTATAACAGTAAAGGGTGCCAGGGAGAATAATCTCAAAAACATAGATGTGGATTTTCCACTGGGTATCATGACCTGCGTTACTGGTGTTTCAGGCTCTGGTAAAAGCTCACTTACCAATGAAATCCTCTACAAGCATCTGGCAAAGAAGCTGAACAGGGCGAGAACCATTCCGGGAGACCATGATGATATTCTCGGAACAGAGCAGCTTGACAAGATTATTGATATAGACCAGTCACCTATAGGCAGGACACCAAGGTCAAACCCTGCCACCTACACAGGCATATTTGATATGATAAGAGACCTCTTTGCAGCAACTGCGGATGCCAAGGCGAGGGGCTATAAAAAGGGCAGATTCAGCTTTAATGTCAAGGGCGGACGCTGTGAAGCCTGCAGTGGAGACGGAATCCTAAAGATTGAGATGCACTTCCTGCCAGATGTCTATGTGCCATGTGAGGTGTGCGGAGGAAAACGTTACAACAGAGAGACTCTTGAGGTTAAATACAAGGGAAAGAGCATATATGATGTGCTGGATATGACTGTTGAGGAGGCACTTGAATTCTTTAAAAATGTGCCTAGAATCCATAATAAGATTCAGACCCTGTATGATGTGGGCTTGTCTTATATTAAGCTTGGCCAGCCATCCACAGAGCTTTCAGGTGGAGAAGCACAGCGTATCAAGCTTGCCACAGAGCTTAGCCGCAAGAGTACCGGAAAAACGATCTATATTTTAGATGAGCCTACAACAGGGCTGCATTTTGCTGATGTACACAAGCTTGTTGAGATACTGCGCAGGCTTTCAGACGGAGGCAACACTGTAGTGGTCATAGAGCACAATCTTGATGTGATAAAGACAGCCGACTATATCATAGATATGGGACCGGAAGGCGGAGACGGTGGAGGAACCGTTATAGCACAGGGTACACCCGAGGAAATATGCGAGGTAGAAGCATCATATACAGGTAAATTCTTAAAGCCATATCTTGAAACAAAGACCGAGTAACTTAATTTTTTATTAAAAATGGCCCGGATTTAAAAAAATAGTTTGAAAAATGGAATTATTTGTATATAATAAGTTCGTATATGTAAAAATATGATTAAATGATTTTTTATACCAATAAATTCAAGAACAACAGGAAAGGGGCTAATCAGAAATGGTCGGATCAGATATCGGAATTGATTTAGGAACAGCAAGCATACTTGTGTATATAAAGGGAAAGGGCGTAGTTTTAAAAGAGCCTTCAGTAGTAGCATTTGACAGAGATACTAACAAGATCAAAGCAATCGGTGAGGAGGCAAGACTCATGCTCGGTAGAACACCCGGCAATATCGTGGCAGTAAGACCACTTCGTCAGGGTGTTATCTCAGATTACACAGTTACAGAGAAAATGATTAAGCACTTCATCCAGAAAGCACTTGGAAAGAAGAGCTTCAGAAAGCCATTAGTCAGTGTATGTGTACCTAGTGGTGTTACAGAGGTAGAGAAAAAGGCTGTTGAGGATGCTACATTCGCAGCAGGAGCCAGAGATGTAAAGATCATCGAGGAGCCTATCGCAGCAGCAATCGGAGCTGGAATCGATATTGCAAAGCCATGTGGAAACATGATCGTAGATATCGGAGGTGGTACATCTGATATCGCAGTTATCTCATTAGGCGGATCAGTAGTCAGCACATCAATAAAGATAGCCGGAGATGATTTCGATGAGGCTATCGTCAGATATATGAGAAAGAAACATAACCTGCTCATCGGTGAGAGAACAGCCGAGGACATAAAGATCAAGATCGGTACATGCTATCCACTTGCTCAGCCTGAGACTATCGAGGTAAGAGGACGTAACCTTGTAACAGGTCTTCCTAGAACTATCACAGTAAGCTCAGAGGAGACAGAGGAAGCACTCCGTGAGGCTACACTTCAGATCGTTGAAGCTGTACACTCAGTACTTGAGAAGACTCCACCAGAGCTTGCAGCAGACGTTGCAGACAGAGGTATCGTGCTCACAGGTGGTGGTGCACTTCTTCGCGGACTCGAGGAGCTTATCGAGGAGAAGACAGGCATCAACACTATGACAGCAGAGCAGCCTATGACATGCGTTGCCATCGGTACAGGAAAATATGTTGAGTTCCTTGCAGGAAAGAGAGACGAGGAATTCTAATCTGACGGAATAAAAATAGTAATTTAAAAATATAAATTGCCAAATACAATTTTGTATAAATTGACTTATACAAATTATATAAAAATACTGGAATAAAAGTATCCGGTATGATATAATCATCAATATAAGTGAATATGTATCAGAGAGTGGAGAGCGATGAATTATCCCTGTATTGCAGGGTTAGTTGTTGCGCTCCATTTTTACATACAGAAAGTTGTATTGGAAGCTATTTTCAACAATCTGCATTTTAATATCAGACAGTTGTTCAATATAGAAATAAATTTCAGGAGGATAAATGTATGGGGAAATACATAATGGCACTTGATGCCGGAACAACAAGCAACAGATGTATATTATTTGATCAGGAGGGCAATATCTGTTCCATGGCACA